>CALMFL010000229.1 GCA_937862595.1 uncultured Fidelibacterota bacterium | reverse complement strand
GGTGACCGCATCGGGGACCCGGAGATCCGCGTCACCGACCCCCTGCAGGTCAGCCCGGGAGACGCCTATGCGGAAAGCAAGATAGAGGCGGAAACATTGATCCGAAACGCCTCCGTCGACTGGACGATCTTCCGTCTGACGGCCATCATGGGCGTAAAGAACCATAAGGTCTCGGGGATCATGTTCCACATGCCGCTGAATACACCGCTTGAGATCGCCACGCCCGAGGATACCGCCCGCGCCTTTCTGCACGCGATAGAGAACCGCGCTTTGTTGACGAAAAAAGTCTTTGATCTGGGCGGCGGACCCTTATGCCGGATAAACTATCATGATTTCATTCAGCGCTCCTTCAGGCTCTTCGGCTTGGGAAAACTGAACTTCCCTCCCCTGGCCTTTGCCCGAAAAAATTTCCATTGCGGGTATTATCTGGACGGCGATGAACTGGAAAATATCCTGCATTTCCGCCGGGATACTATCGAAAGCTATTTTTCCCGGGTCAAACGGTCGGTTCCCGAGATACGGAAATGGTTCACCTATATGTTCTGCATCGCGATCAAACGCCATCTGCTTCGTCTTTCGGAGCCCTGGAAGGCCCTGAGAGCCAAGGACAGCGCCTTGATACGGAGGTTCTTCGGCGAAGAAAAGCTTCCGGTTCTAAAATAATCTCAAGAATTGACTTCTGACATGTTCAGCTAAAGCCCGCCCGGCAAAGCTGTTTTGTCTGTTCGTTGCGTTGCGGCGGAAAAAAAACAGCCCGGGATCATTGTGCTTTCTCATTTTGATTTTAGCGTTTTATTTCGTATAATAAATGCTGATAAAAACAGGCTGACCATGCTAAAACGCCTTTCCAAGATCCTGTCCGTCCCTGCCTTGTTCCTGCTGCTGCTTTCCTGCGGTTCGCCCGGATATTTCGAGGGTGAATTCACGCGCGTGGCCGATGGGCTTGATTTTCCCGAAGGGCCTTCCTGGCGGCAGGACGAACTGGTGTTTTCCAATTGTTACAGCGGCTGGATCGGCCGTGTACGGGATCAGTCCCTGGATACGCTGCTGAGCGCCCGGGACGGACTTGTGAACACGAACGGCACCGTCTATGACGGAGAGGGAAACCTTTATATCTGCGAGTACGGCAAAGGATCGATCCTGAAGTACTCGGCTCAGGGCGTCCTGACGACCCTGAGCGCCCGGGACCATCACGGCAGGCGTTTCAACCGGCCGAACGATATCGCGGTCTCGCCTTCGGGCATGCTCTATTTCACCGATCCGAAAAGTTACAATAAAGAAATATACGACGGACGTTTGTTCCGGGTGGATCCCCGGACCGGGACGACGGTCTGGCTGATCGACGGACTGCAATTCCCGAACGGCTTGTGCTTTTCCCCGGACGGACAGGTCCTGTACGTCGGGGAATCCGTCAATAAGAACATCCTGAAGGTGACCTGCGGGATGGGTATCCTCGATACGCTGATCACCCTCCCCTCCGGGAACCAGGATCCCGACGGTATGGACTGCGATGTGAAGGGAAACCTGTATGTCGCCTATTTCGGCGGCGGCAAGATCTATGTGGTGTCCCCCGAAGGGACGTTGCTGGACAGCCTGAAAACTCCCGGGAAAAAGCCCAGCAACCTCGAGTTCGGCGGAGCGGACATGAAGACGCTCTATGTCACCGAATGCGAAACCAACAGCATCTACGCGATCCGTACAAAACATGCGGGAACGAAGAAACTGTGATAAAGGACATGATATGAGTGAACATCGGAACGTGATCATTATCGGCACCGGTCCTTCCGGCCTGACCGCCGCCATCTACGCCGCCCGCGCCGGCCTTGAGCCCCTGATATTTGAAGGCGCGCAACCCGGCGGACAACTGACCACCACGACCGAGATCGAAAATTTTCCCGGTTTTCCCGAGGGCGTCACCGGGTCTGAGCTGATGGATAAAATGCGTGAACAGGCCCTGCGCTTCGGCGCGAAAAGCCTCTTCCGGACCGTGACCGATGCGGACCTGAGCGCCCGTCCTTTCCGTGTCCGGGACGACGAGGGGATCGATTACCTCTGTGACGCCCTGATCATCTCGACCGGCGCCAGCGCAAAATATCTCGGCATTGAATCGGAAAGCAAGCTTAAAGGTTACGGCGTCAGCGCCTGTGCCACCTGCGACGGCTTTTTCTATCGGGACAAGGACATTGTTGTCGTCGGCGGCGGCGATACCGCTCTGGAAGAAGCGCTGTACCTGACGCATTTTGGAAAGACCGTGACGATCATTCACCGGCGCGACGAATTCCGCGCTTCGACCTTCATGTCGGAAAAGGCCAAAAAACATCCCAAGATCATCATCAAATGGGATTCCGTAGTCGAGGAAGTGCTCGGCACACCCGGTCCCGAAGGGGTGACGGGCGTCCGGATCAAAAACCTGAAGACCGGAAAAACGGAGAACCTCCCCTGCTCCGGTTTTTTTGTGGCCATCGGTCATCATCCCAACACCGAACTTTTCAAAGGCCTGATCGACCTTGACGAGCAGGGGTATATCCGGACCGAAGAACGGTCGAGCAAAACGAACATCGCGGGTGTTTTCGCCTGCGGTGACGTGCAGGACCCCGTTTATCGCCAGGCGATCACCGCGGCCGGTTCCGGCTGCCGCGCGGCCATCGACGCGGAGCGGTGGCTGGCTGAAAACGAATCGTAAATTTCTATTTGATTACCAGGGGTGAAGGTGTAAATTCACCCGGATTTTAAACAAAACGGAGGAATAAATATGTCAATGATTATCGATGTTTTCGCGCGTGAGATCCTGGATTCGCGCGGCAATCCGACCGTCGAATGCGAAGTGATCCTTGAGAGCGGCGCTTTCGGCCGTGCGGCCGTCCCGTCCGGCGCCTCGACCGGCGAACATGAAGCGCTTGAACTGCGCGACGGCGGCGACCGCTATATGGGCAAAGGCGTTCTGAAAGCCGTACAGAATATCAACGATGTCATCGCTCCCCGCCTGGTCGGCGAAGATGCCATGGATCAGGCATACATTGATGCGGTCATGCTTGAGCTTGACGGGACGGAAAATAAGGACGTCCTGGGCGCAAACGCCATTCTGGGCGTTTCCATGGCCGTCGCGCGCGCCGCGGCGGATTTCCTGGAACTGCCCCTTTACCAGTATCTCGGCGGCATCAACGCCCGCGTCCTGCCGGTTCCGATGATGAACATTCTGAACGGCGGCTCCCATGCCGACAATAATGTGGACCTCCAGGAATTCATGATATATGCCTGCGGAGCGAAGAGCTTTTCCGAAGCCCTTCAGATGGGCGTGGAAGTATTCCACAACCTGAAGAAAGTCCTGAAAGAAAAGGGACTGAACACCGCCGTCGGAGATGAAGGGGGCTTTGCACCGGACCTGAAATCCAACGAAGAGGCGATCCAGGTTATCCTGGAAGCGGCAAAACGCACCAAATACGAGATCGGAAAAGATCTGTTCATTGCCATGGACGCCGCGGCCAGCGCCTTCTATGATAAGAAATCGGGCAAATACAACCTCGTCTCGGAAAATAAAATGCTGAGCGCCGATGAAATGATCGATATGTATGCGTCCTGGATCGAAAAATATCCGATCGTATCCCTTGAGGACGGGTTGGATGAAAACGACTGGGAAGGCTGGAAAAAAATGACCGAACGGCTCGGGAACAAGGTACAACTGGTCGGCGACGACATCTTTGTGACCAATCCCAAGCTTCTGCAAAAAGGCATCGATCAGAAATCCGCCAATGCGATCCTGATCAAGCTGAACCAGATCGGATCGGTCACCGAAACCCTCGATACGATAGAACTCGCACAGCGTAACGGCTTTGCGGCGGTGATAAGCCACCGTTCCGGCGAAACGGAAGACACCTTTATCGCCGACCTGGCCGTTGCGACCGGCGTCGGTCAGATCAAGACCGGCTCAGCTTCGCGTTCAGACCGTATTGCCAAGTACAATCAGCTCCTCCGGATCGAGGAAGGCCTGGACGATACCAAAAAGTTCAGAGGCCTCTCCGCTTTAGCCGGCCGTAAATAATGCAGCGATGTTCAATGATAAAGAGCGGGGGAACATCTCCCGCTCTTTGTATTTTTAACTTATGATGGTTTACCGGACAAAGAAAACATCTCCCCTGGACGCCCGTGCGCGCATCAAGATCATCCTGATCGTGATCCTGCTCTGCATTGCGTTTCTTTTACTGAACCAGAACGGACTGATCCGGCTCTTTCAGGCCGAACACGAACACCGGACGCTGATCGAAAAAAAGGAATCCCTGGAACAGCGTTCGAAAGAGTTGCAGGAAGAAAAAGAAAAACTTCAGACGGATACGAAGCACATTGAAAAAGTTGCCCGGGAACAGTACAACATGGTCCAGCCCGGTGAAAAGGTCTTTAAGGTCATCGAAGAAGAATAGCTCCTTACCGGTCGGTCCGACGCATTAATGATCGCCCGGTCCCCGCATGTTTCCGGTTTGCCGCTTCATGTTTTGGTTCTTGTTTTACGTTCATGTTTTTATTTTTTTCATTTCTCTTTCTTCTTTTTTTCACTATCTTGCCCCCGTTAAGGAAGTGGGTATGGCAGATCATTCAGGACTATCAGATAAATCATTGCGTTCCGTATGGATGAAGACGCGTTTTTATATCATCATTATCCTTGTGACCGCTATACTTCTGGGCGTGCTGATCCGGCTGAATCACGCCGAATATCTGTTTGAAAACTCCATCCCTGCCCTCCTCAGCCTTGCCAACGCCGTCACGGCCTATGTCATTTCAAAACACAAACAGGGCGGCCGCAGCTATCAGGAGATGATGAAGCACGTCGCCCGGTGGACAGTGGCCCGTTTCCTGAGCATGGCGGTCATTATCGTCCTTCTTATCATCACAAAAACGGTCCAGCCGGTCCAGTTCATCTTCTCCTTTATCGGGTTCTACATCCTGCATCAGGTCATTGAGATCGGGATCCTGCAGTTGGAAGCGAAAGAAATATCATGAAAAAATTCATTCCGAACATTGCGATCATCCTTCTTTTGTTCTTCGTTCCGGGAGCGGCATTTGCTTCGGGAACGGACTCGATGGTCGGCCAGATGATGCTCCTGGTCTTTCAGCTTGCCGTTATCCTTTTCGCGGCAAAATACGTCGGCAAACTCTTTGAGCGTTTCCACCTCCCTTCCGTGATCGGCGAGCTCTTTGCCGGCATCCTGATCGGTCCCTATCTGCTGGGAAAGATCCCGCTTCCGGGATTGCCGCACGGACTGTTCGGCAATTTTTTGTTCCTGAATCCCGCCGCATCGCTGCCCGTGTCGACGGAGCTCTATGCTTTTTCGGTGATCGCTTCCATTCTGTTGTTGTTCATGGTGGGGCTCGAGACGGATATTAACCTGTTCCTGCGGTATTCCCTTCCCAGCATCGTGATCGGTGGAATGGGCGTACTGTTTTCCTTTGTCGCCGGCGCCGGGATCGCGACGGTCTTTCTGAAAGTACCTTTTATGCATCCGCAGGCGCTGTTCCTGGGCGTGATCAGCACCGCGACCTCCGTGGGCATCACCGCCCGTATCCTCTCGTCCCGGAAAAAGATCAATTCGCCCGAAGGCGTCACGATCCTAGGCAGCGCGGTCATCGACGACGTTCTGGGGATCATTCTCCTTGCCATCGTGATCGGCATCTCGTCAAGCAAATCCGGCATGATGAACTGGGCCCTGATCGGACGCACCTCCATCAAGGCGATCGCGGTCTGGCTGATCTTCACCTCACTTGGATTGGTCTTTGCCTCGCAGATCAGCCGTTATTTGAAAACTTTCAAATCCGCCGGCTCGGTCGGGATCATGTCCTTCGGCCTGGCTTTGCTCTTTGCCGGCATTTTCGAATCGGCCGGACTGGCCATGATCATCGGAGCGTATGTCATGGGACTGTCGCTTTCAAAGACGGATCTGAGCTATGTCATTCAGGGAAGCCTGCATAATATCTATGAATTCTTTATTCCCGTATTCTTTTGTATCTCGGGTATGTTCGTTAATTTTGCCGTCTTCAATAACTGGAAGATCATTATCTTCGGCCTTGCCTACACGCTGTTCGCCTATTTCGCAAAGGTGCTGGGCTGCGGCATTCCCTCCCGCTTTTTTAAATTCAACATGACGGGCGCCGCGCGCATCGGGATCGGCATGGTGCCCCGGGGCGAAGTCGCCCTGATCATCATCGGCATCGGAATGTCCCACGGGATACTGAACGAGGAACTGACGGGCGTGGCGATCCTGATGATCCTGATCACCTCGGTCCTTGCCCCGGTCCAGCTGGATCATCTTCTGAAGAAAAAACGCTCGGGCGTGAAAAAAGGGCTGATCGCAGACGAACATATCCAGACGGACTATATTTTTCCCTCCCCCGCGATCACCGAACTGGTGTCGAACAAGCTGATCCGCTATTTTCAGGACGAAGGATTTTTCATCAATCTGATCGAGGGAGACAACCATATTTATCATGTGCGCCGGAACAACACCTTCCTGACCTTTCAGTTCCTGGACACCAACATTGCCTTTTCCACGCTTCCCAATGATGTGGCCTATGTTAAGAACATCATGTATGAAACACTGCTCGACCTGAACCAGACCATCGAAAAACTGAAAACGGTGGTCAAACCCGAGGAACTGATCAAGGAGCTGACAAGCGACGGATCCGCCGGGAACGGGAAAAAGAGCCTTCCCCTTGATAAGATACTGCAGATCAGCTGCATCATTCCGCATCTTCAGGCGGGAAATAAAGAAGATATCATACGCACGCTGGTCGATGTCCTGAATTCCAATAACTGTCTGCTTGACCGAGATGAAACGCTGAATGCCGTTATGGAACGTGAGAACGCCATGAGCACCGGCATGCAGCATGGGGTTGCCCTGCCGCACGGAAAGACCGACGCCGTAAAGGAAATGACCATGGCGGTCGGGCTGAAGCCCGAGGGCACCGATTTTCAATCCATGGACGGAAAACCCTCCCGGGTCTTCATTCTGGTCGTTTCACGGAAAAAGACCGCCGAACCGCATATCCAGCTCCTTTCGGAGATCGGCAAAAAGCTCTATTCGGAAAAGGCGGTCAATGAACTGTTAAAATGCAAAAACGCGGAAGAGATCAGAAACTTCTTCGTTAAATAAAGTGAGGAAATCATGAAGCTTGAGAACTATTTTAATCTGAACGCCTCCGTTCTGCATAGCGATGCAGGTTCAAAGCAGGACCTGCTGATGGAGATCGCCCGGACGGCGCGGTCATCGGAAACGCTGAAGCATATTGATCAGGAGCACCTTTATAAAAAATTGCTGGAACGGGAAAAGATCGGGTCCACCGGTTTCGGAGACCACATCGCGATCCCCCACTGCACGCTGGACAATATCAACGATTTTGTCGTCGGCGTTTTGATCTCCCGCGAGGGGATCGATTTCAACGCCATGGACGGAAAGCCGGTGAAGCTTTTTATGTACATCATCGCACCGGCCAAAAAACGCAATGAACATATCCGTATCCTGTCCGAGATCTCCAAGGTCCTGCGCGTACCTTCCTATGTGGAAACCCTGCTTGCCCAAAAAAGCGTTCCGGCGTTCTTTAAAAAGTTCAGCGATCTCGGTACCTGGGAGATCAGCGAGGAACTGCCCCGCGATTACTCGCAGATCACGGTGCATATTCAGGATGCCGAGGCCTTCAACCGCATTCTGGAGATCTTTACCGAGATCCAGGATTGTCACGTATCCGTCGTCGAAGCGAACAACGCCGGAAAATACTTATACGCCATGCCCCTGTTCTCACAATTCATGAACGAAGAACAGAAAGGATTTCACCGTATCATTTTGGCGGTTGTAAATACGGTCTACATCAACGATACCCTTCGCAAGGTACAGACCCTGAGCGAGGATCTGCATTGCGGCGGGAAAGTGATGGTGACCACGTATGCGCTGAACTACTATAACGGCTCCATCGATATTTGAGGGGAAACACGTTTATGACCGCATTTTTTGAATCGATCCACCATCTGCCGGTTCTCTTTTTGATCGGACTGATCATTATCATCGCTTTCTATTTCGGCAAAGGCGCCCGAAGCATCAAATTGCCCTCCCTGATCGGTTTTATGGTGCTGGGCGTTCTGCTGGGGCCGTCGCTGCTGAACCTGCTGGGCGAATCCGAACAGGCGCAACTTGGGTTCATTACCGAGATCGCCCTTGGCTTCGTCGCGCTGAGCATTGGCCTTGAACTAAAGTTCTCGGCGCTTAAGCAATTGGGAAAAGGCATCGTAAGCATCATCTTCCTGGAATCTTTCGGCGCCTTTATTCTGGTGACGGGGCTGATCTATGCGATCACAAAGAACCTTCCCCTTGCCTTGATCTTCGGCGGGATCGCGCCCGCCAGCGCCCCTGCCGGCACGGTGGCGGTGATCCAGGAATACAAGGCCAAAGGCCCCCTGACCAAAGCGCTTTACGCTGTTGTCGGATTTGACGACGGACTGGGCATTATCATCTTCGGGTTTTGCGCGGCCATCGCTAAAAGCATCCTGCACCAGCAGACCGGGGCGGCGGCCGCCGGCTTCGGCGCAATGATGTGGGAGCCGCTCAAAGAGGTACTGTTAAGTGTCCTTTTCGGCGGGGTTCTTGCTTTTTTGTTCTCAATTCTTTCGCGAAAACTCAGCAATTCCGGGGATGTATCCATCCTGCTGATGGGCACCACCTTCATCGCCATCGGCATCTGCACGGTCTTCCATCTGTCTCTGATCCTGACCAATATGATCATCGGCATGATCGTCGTAAACACGCAGTCCTACGATCTGACGCAAAAGATCCACGACCGCCTGCCTTCCTATATGCCCTTGCTCTTTATCCTGTTCTTTACCCTTGCCGGAGCCAATCTGCACATTGACGCCCTGCCCTCTCTCGGACTTGTGGGCCTGGTCTATATTCTGGCGCGCTCGGCCGGACTGATCTTCGGTTCCCGCCTGGGGGCGCTGTTCGGCCACGTCGATAAGACCATCAAGAACTGGATCGGACTCGGCATCCTTTCCCAGGCCGGGGTTGCGATCGGACTTTCACTGATCGTGGCTCAGGATTTCAAGGGACTTGGAGCGGTCATGAGCAACGGTCAGACCAGCGGCGATATGATCGCCACGGGCGTGATCACCACGGTCACGGCCACCTGTCTCTTTTTCGAGATCATCGGCCCTATCCTGACACGCATCGCACTGAAAAAAGCCGGTGAAATAGAATAAGAAACCGCAGATCACGATACTACGTCACCACGGATCACACGAAGTCCACTCATCTTGCGCAGCGTGCGAGCGAATTTTAAGAGTTTCGGTTCTCATATTTTCTCCCGATCAAAAGAGTGAGCGTCTTTGATATCCCGTATTATTGATATCAGAGATCATCTCTAAGACCTTAGTAGTATCAAATCCCCTGTATTATCATGACATTCAATCATTTATAGCGATTTTAGCC
>CALMFL010000228.1 GCA_937862595.1 uncultured Fidelibacterota bacterium | reverse complement strand
GGGTTTTTACATTCTGGAGGGTTTTTACGCGAAGTCTTAAAACGCCAGGTTGAAGCGCATATTGCCCGACTGGTTATAAACGCGGGGGGCGCCGGACTGATCGATCTGTTCAAGCCGGTAGTTCAGGGTGATGATGTTCGAGATCTGCAGGGAGATCTGACCGCCGAGACGCAGCGAACGGTAGGATTCAACGGGGTTGTGGATGTCCAGATAGCGGAAATCGCGGCGGTAGGAGAAGACCGGTCCGGCGGAACAGTTGACCCTGCCCCGGCGGAATCCCGGGCTGAGTTCCAGCTTGACCGTGTATTTGCTGTCGGTCAGCTCCTGGATAAAGTCGTCCCAGTCCAGAAGCCCGTTATCCTCGACGCGGAGGAAAGCATAGCCCTGGAGGTACCACAGCGGGCCGAAATGGTACTGAATGTTCTGCTGCAGCTTCAGTCCGCGAAAGACCATGCTCTGAACATGCACGAAGGCGGAATCCTCGTAATCGTAAACGAAGTAATTGGCGTAAAGCTCCTGCTGCGAGCGCCAGCGGATCGCGCCGGGGATATGCGTGGTGACCTCCGAGCGGATAGAGTATACGCGGTTCCAGTGGTTTTGCGCGGAGCGCTGGTGGAACAGGTAGACGTAGTGGTGCAGGAAGAGATTTCCCGAAACGGTCATGGAGGTGTAGGGTCCCAGGCGGTGGTGCCAGGCCGGGGAGACCGAGTAGCTCAGTTCGTCGCGGTCGTCGTAATTGTTCGTATCGGGGGTGTCGTAATACAGCAGGGACCCGAGGTAGGAAACGTAGAGGCTGTCCCCGCCGGCGAGCCGCCAGGACAGGCGGGCGATCACATTTTTTTTATCGAAGATATAGTCGGCGGGAAGCGTCATGCCCGGGTCGGTCGCGGTCGTGCGGCTCTGCTTGTAATCGTTGATGAATCCGACGCTTCCCCGGAAGGCGCCGAGCTGTCCGCGCAGGCGGATATCGTTCTGCAGGTTCAGCTGCTGGCGGGTTCGCGTTTCATCCTCGCTGTAGTATGAAAAGGTGAGGCCGTCGCGCGAACTGGAAAAGGCAAAGGTGTGTTCCAGTCCAAGGTGTCTGCCGAAAGGATAATACAGCCGGTTCTCCAGATAAGCCGCCATATTCAGGCGCTCTTCGGTATCGGCGTCGCGCGTGACGTAATACTCCCGGTTATAAGCCTTGAACCCGGCGGAAAAATGATCCCTCAGGGAGGACTCGTTCCGGATGCGGAACGAAACCTTGTTGTCAAAGGTGTAATTGCGGCGGTTCCCCATCCTGGAATAGTCCCAGTTCAGTTCCGGATAAAAGAGCAGGCCGGGGCGGCTCCGGTCCAGCTGCAGTCCTCCGTACCATCCCATGTCCCGGATGTCCAGCCGGGTCTCGGCGGCGTATCCGCTCTCCAGGGTCACGCTGTAGAGATTCTTTCT
>CALMFL010000227.1 GCA_937862595.1 uncultured Fidelibacterota bacterium | reverse complement strand
ATAAGGGCTTCCCTCAAAGATAGCCACATCCTGGTAATAACCCCCGAAACCCGCATGGATACAATAAATTATGAGGATGAAAATCCCTGTGTCGCCGTAGAGATAATGATGATATATGCAAATGGTGTTTACACACACAAACACCGAGATAAGGAGAAAAGAATTTTGAAACTTCCGGCCCTTTCTTTAAATTTATCGCGATGAAAAACAATATACTCGATGTGATCAAAAAATACGAAGGAATGAAAGGTTCCGCGATCCCGATCTTACAGGAAGTTCAGGAAATAGAAGGCTATATTTCCAACGATTCCATCCGCTATATTTCCGAAATGACCGGCATCCCTTCCGCCGAACTGTACGGCATTGCGACCTTCTATTCCATGTTCCGCCTGAAACCTCAGGGCCGGCATACGATCCGGACCTGCAAGGGGACCGCCTGCCACGTCTCGGGGGCGGATACGCTCGCCGCTGCGATACGGACCCGTTTATCGCTCCCGGAGAATGAGAACACCACGGAAGACGGACGTTTCACGCTCCTGGAGGTCGCCTGCCTGGGCTGCTGCAGCCTGGCTCCGGTGATCATGATCGACGAGACGACCTACGGAAAGCTCACGATCGGCAAACTTGCCGGGATCCTGGACAGTTACACCTAATATGGCAATCAAAACAATAAAAGTCGGAATGGCCAGCTGCGGACTGGCGGCAGGCGCGGAGGAGATCTACCGCGCACTGGAAAAGAGCCTGCCGGATACCGTGAAGCTGGAAAAAACCGCCTGCCTGGGGTTCTGCTATGCGGAGCCGATGATCGAACTGGTCGATGAATATAAGGAAAGCAAGGTTTACGGCAATATCACGCTCCGGGATATCCCCGGCATCGCGGAACAGAAACCGCCTGTCTCCAAACTGATGCTGGCTTCCGACGGCGATGCCCCGGCAAATGCGCAATTGGCCGCTCAGGTGCGGATCGTCACCCGCCATGCCGGCCGTATCGATCCCGAAGATCTCCGGGATTACCTCAATGATGACGGCTATGGAGCCCTTAAAAAGGCCTGTACGGCCATGAGCCCGCAGGAGGTGATCGATACGATCAGGAATTCCGGACTGCGCGGCCGCGGGGGCGCCGGTTTTCCGACCGGCCTGAAGTGGCAGCTGGCGAAAGATGCCGTAAGCGATAAAAAATATATTATTTGCAATGCCGATGAGGGCGACCCCGGCGCGTTCATGGACCGCAATGTTCTGGAAAGCGATCCGCATACGGTGCTCGAAGGCATGGCGATCTGCGCCTATGCCGTCGGCGCCGACGAAGGATACGTTTACTGCCGGGCGGAATATCCCCTGGCGATCAAACGTCTCAGGAAAGCCATCGCAGACGCCGAAAAAGGCGGATTCCTCGGAGACAATATCTTTAAAAGCGGTTTTTCCCTGCATATCAGGATCAAAGAGGGCGCCGGCGCGTTCGTCTGCGGCGAAGAGACCGCCCTGATCGCTTCCATCGAAGGAAAGCGCGGCATGCCGCGCCTGCGGCCGCCCTATCCGGCGGAATCCGGGCTCTGGGGCAAGCCGACGAACAACAATAATGTGGAGACCTACGCGGCCGTTCCCTGGATCCTCCTGCACGGCGCAGAGGCTTACGCCGCTTACGGAACAGAAAAAAGCAAGGGTACCAAGGTCTTTGCCCTGGCCGGAAAAGTGAAGCATACCGGCATGGTGGAAGTCCCGATGGGGATGACCCTCCGGCAGATCATTTTTGAGATCGGCGGCGGCATCATCGACGACCGTCCCCTGAAGGCGGTTCAACTCGGCGGCCCTTCCGGCGGCTGTATCCCCGCATCTCTGCTGGACACGCCCGTTGATTACGAGTCCATCGTTCAAACCGGGGCCATCATGGGTTCGGGCGGCATGGTCGTGATGGACGATACGGCGTGCATGATCAATATTGCCGCATTTTTCCTGGAATTCATTCAAAAGGAGTCCTGCGGAAAGTGCACCTTCTGCCGCATCGGCACGCTCCGCATGCTTGAGATCCTGCGGCGCATTCAGGAAGGGAAAGGCGTTCCGGAAGACATCGGCAAACTGGAGGAACTCTCCGAACAGATCATCGCAAGTTCGCTCTGCGGACTCGGGAAAACGGCGCCGAACCCGGTGCTGTCCACCCTGCGGTATTTCCGGGACGAATACATTGCGCATATTGAAGAAAAACGCTGTCCGGCGGGCGTTTGCAAAGCCCTGGTGCATTTTGAGATCGATCCGGCCGCCTGCACGGGCTGTACGCTCTGCGCCCGGAACTGTCCCGTCGACGCCATTGCGGGTTCCCCGAAAAAACCGCATGCGATCGATCAGGACATCTGCATTTCCTGCGGCGCCTGCTTTACGGTGTGCAAATTTAATGCGGTGATCCGCAGCTGATGATGGAACACGATGGACACGATGATCAAGATCAAGCTGAACAATAAAGAAATTTCCTGCCCTGCGGACCGGACCATTCTGGAGGTCGCCCGCGATCACGGCATTTCCATCCCTACGCTTTGCAATGTTCCCGAGCTAAATGCCTACGGTTCCTGCTGGGTGTGCTCGGTCAAAGTGGAAGGCGTCAAGGGCTTTGTCACCTCCTGCGGGACCAAGGTCCGCGAGGGCATGTCGGTCATCACCGATTCCCCGGACGTTCATAAGGCCCGAAGGACCGCCCTTGAACTTCTTTTATCCAACCATTATGCGGATTGCGACGCTCCCTGCAAGATCGCCTGTCCGGACCATGTGGATATCCAGACCTATGTTTCCCTGATCGCGAACGGCCAATACCGCGAAGCGGTGGAGGTCATCAAACGGGATCTTCCCCTGCCCATGTCGGTGGGCCGGATCTGTCCCGCCTTCTGTGAAAAGGAATGCCGCCGCATGCTGGTTGACGATCCCGTCGCCATCCGGCAACTGAAGCGTTGCGCTGCGGATCTTGAACTTGAAACGGACGAATATTACCTGCAGGAACGTAAAGCGGATACCGGGAAGCGCATTGCGATCATCGGCGCGGGACCTGCCGGACTGACCTGCGGCTATTTTCTGAGCAGCGAGGGGCATGAGGTCGATATTTTCGAATCGGCGCCGCAGGCCGGGGGATGGCTGCGCTATGGGATCCCGGAATACCGCCTGCCGAAGCGTGTGCTTGATCGCGAAATTGAGATCATGTGCAGGAACGGTATGAATATTATTTACAATACGAAAATGGGGAAGGATGTCTTTTTAAAAGATCTTTCCAAAGACTATGATGCCGTGTTCGTGGGTATCGGTGCGCAATTGCCCTCACCCATGCGAGCCAGGAATGCCGATATCGAGGGTTGTTTGCTTGGCGTTGATTATCTGCGGGCCGTCGCCCTGGACGAAGCTCCCGACATCGGCAGGAAAGTTGCCATCGTGGGCGCCGGAGATGTGGCGATCGACTGCGCAAGGACCGCACTGCGGACCGGGGCGGACGTGACCTTGCTTTACCGCCGGACCCGGAATGAAATGCCCGCAGAGACCTATGAGGTCGAGGCGGCGGAAAAAGAGGGCGTAAAACTTGAATTCCTGGTCAACCCCGTTGAAATGCGCGGGAAGAACGGGCATCTCGATACGGTCGTCATTGAAAAAATGAAGCTCGGCGAACCGGATGAAAGCGGCCGCCGGCGTCCGGAGGCGACGGGGGAGACGTATCAGGAACCATTCGATACGATCATCGCCGCGATCTCCCAAACGATCGATGTGTCGTGGCATGGCGACAAACGGAACGATATCGGGAACGAGCTCCTTCTCTCAACACGCGATACGGCGCTGTCCGACGAAGTGACCATGCACTGGAACGGGAATGTCTTTGCCGGCGGTGATTTCAGAGTGGGTCCCGCGACCGCCATTGAAGCCGTCGCGGACGGAAAGATCGCCGCCAGGTCCATCGACCGTTTTCTGCGCGGGGAGATCATGGAGACGAAGCCCCTTTTCAACTCCAGAAAGGCGGACAAGACCCGCGACATGGATCCCGCCGAATTTGCGCATATTCAAAAGGCTGTCCGTCTGAAGGCCGAAGAACTGCTTGCGGCGGAACGGAAGAATAATTCGGAAGAGGTGGAAAAGATATTTCACCGGGACCGGGCGCAGGAAGAGGCGGCGCGCTGCCTGGAATGCGGGTGCCAGGTGAACACTTCCTGCTTTCTGCGGTAATACTCCACCGAATATCAGGCCGATCAGGACCGTTTTTCCGGGGAGATCGGAAAGCACCCGATCGACGATACGCATCCCTTCATTGAACGGGATCCGAACAAATGCATTAACTGCGGGCGCTGCATACGGGTGTGTGCCGAGATACAGGGGCCGGCGGTCCTGGGCTACATCTATCGCGGTTTCAGCACCCTTGTGGGACCGGATTTCGGCGGCAAACTGGAAGACACCGCCTGCACGACCTGCGGGAAATGCATCGACGTTTGTCCCACCGGGGCATTATTGCCCAAAACAAAACATTACAAGCCGAATCCGGGCTATGCCGCCGAACACGGAACGCGCTGTACGGAATGCGGCCTTGCCTGCCATGTGACTACCCGTTATGCGGGCGATACGCTGCTTCAGGTGCTTCCCGGAGAGGAAAATGATTACAACGGGACGGACCTGTGCTACCGGGGGCGTTTCGCCTGGCAGAATACGGATATGAATTATACCGCGGAACATGCCGAAGACCTTACGATCCCGCAAAATACCGTGATGCATCTTTCTCCGAAGATGAGCAACGATATGATCGACGCGGCTCTGGCATTTGCCCGTGAACATCATCTGGACTGCGTCAGCACCGAGGTCGTGCCGGATCCCTGGGACGAGTTCCCCGGGCGCCATGCGGATATGGCGGATATCGGTCGTGCCGATACCCTTGTGCTTGCGGGTAAGAACAACCAGGTGTTAAAAGCCCGCGCACGTTTGGCGCAGTTGAAAGGGGCAAGACTGATCGTCATCGATGATCCGGGCGACCCTTACAACCGTTTTGCTGACCTGCTCCCTGCTTCGGTTAAAGAATTGCAAACCCATGACATACAAGGGAATACGGTATTTATCTATCATCGTGAATCCTGTTCACGAGCAACCCGGGATGCTATCCGGAAAAAGATCGGCGGCATGAAAAACGTTAAGGTCTGGGTAAATTCGGACCATCTGAATACGCGCGGATTCCTAACCCACAAAATCCCGCATGTGGACGAACTGAAAGCGGAACATGTGATCGTTTTCGGTCCCGTTCCGGAACGCGTCTCTGCGGAACATGTGATCAGATTGCCCCTGCGTCCCTTCAGGATAGAGGGCACTGTGATCACGGATACCGGTGAAAAGATCCGCTTGGACTAAAAGAAATAATAATAGAAAAAGCCCGTAAGAACGGGCTTTTTTTTACCTTAGAATTACGTTTTTAAAGCGTCTTAAGCTCGGCGCTCAGAACGTCAAGATAGGCCTGAAGTTCTTCGGGCGTCCGGTCCGCCATATGGGCGATCCGGAAGGTCTTTTCCTTTAAAGAGCCGTAGCCGTTGGAGAGCAGGTAGCCCTTTTCGCCGACGCGTTTGCCAAGATCCCCGACGACAATGCCCCGGGTATTCTTGATCGTTGTGACCGTGTTCGAACGGTAACCCTCGCCGGCAAGAAGTTCGAAACCGTTGTCAACGGCCCATTTTTGGGCGGTTTTTGCCATGGCCGCGTGCCGCGCATAACGGTTCTCGAGTCCTTCGACGTTCAGGATATAGTCCAGTTGTTTGTCCAGTCCGAACATATGGGGGAGGCTGGGGGTCGTCGGATACTGATAGGGCTTGTCCTTGACGAATTTGTAGAGCGTCACGAAATCAAAATAGAAGCCGCGGTTCTTGACTTTTTTCGCATAGTCGATGGCGCGTTCCGTCACGGATGCGCAGGCCATTCCCGGAGGAAGTCCAAGGCATTTCTGGGTCGAGGTGATGCAGACGTCGATGCCAAGCTTATCCACGTCGATCTTCACGCCGCCCATGGACGAAACGGCATCGACCAGCCAGAAAACGTCGGGGTACTTTTTGCGCATGTCCGCGATGGCTTCAACGGGATTCATAATGCCGGTGGACGTTTCATTGTGCGTAATGGTAAAAACATCATACTTCCCGGTGGAAAGGTAGTCGTCCACGACGTCCGGAAGCGTGGGATTGCCCCATTCGACCTCGACCTTGTCAACGGGTACGCCGTTGGTCTCGCCCAGTTCCGCCCAGCGGTTGCCGAAGGCGCCGACGGAAAAGACAACGGCCCGTTTTGCCGTGAAGGAGCGGATCGCGCCTTCCATAAGTCCCGTTCCCGAAGAGGTGGACAGAATGATGGCGTTCTCGGTATGAAATACCTTCCGCAGATTATCGGAAATGCGTTCCTGAAGCGTCATGACGTCTTTTGCCCGGTGCCCGATCATCGGGGTGGCAAAAGCATCAAGGATGTCCTGCCGTACGTCGACGGGACCCGGAATGAAGAGTTTCTTGTGCATGGTTTTACCCTTTATGATGGTTTGTTTATATCACGAACGATTATATAAAATATTAACGAATATGCCAATAATAATTCATCGTATGAAGAATATTAATGATAATAATCAAATATCACAGTATTTCAATGATCAATTCGTCAACAGAGCGTTTCGGGACGTGATGTACGTCATGTTCATCCCGGTAGTAACGGATGCCGTTGAGGGAAATGTCGTCGAGGACCACGGTTTCCGAGGGTTTTCCCAGCGCGATCACATAGCGTATCGTATAACGCTCATCGATGGAAAAGACATCACGGATCGCCGGGCGGTCAATGGAGCCCAGGATGCATCCGCCGAATCCTTTTTCAACCGCGGAGAGCAGGATGCTCTGGCAGGCGATCCCGGCATCGGTGTCGATGTCCCGGGAGACGGCATCATCGCCCAGAAGGATAATATAGGATGTGGGACGTTCGGCTTCCGCGGGACCTTTCCATTCCTTCAGGTAGCCCGCCCAGGCGCAGAACGGGAAAATTTTGGCGCAGCTTTCCGGGGTGTCGATCAGGATGAATTTCAGGGGCTGCGCGTTCCGGGCGGAAGGCGACAGGCGCGCGGCGTCGACCAGGTCGGTCAGGTCTTCGCGGCTGAGCGCCGGACCGGGTTTGAAGCGCCTAAAGCTGCGGTTCGCTTTTAACAGGTCTTTCAGCATTACGTTGCCTGTGATTTGTTCTGAAAACTTAAAAAACGCCGGATGATCTCTTCGGTCCCCAGCGTTTCGCCGGGCTTGATATGCTTGGATAACAGTGCCTGAACCTGGGATTTCTTGTATCCGAGAGATTCCAGCGCGAGGATCGCGTCGTTGATGTTGGAGGACAGGGGAGAATCCGCAGGGATGCCGCTGATCTCGGACACTTCGTCATCGGAGATCTTTTCCTTCAGCTCGAGGATGATCCGCCGCGCGGTTTTATCCCCGACCCCGGGAGCCTGTTTGACCGATGCAACGTCGCCTTTGAGGATGTACTCCATCAGGCGGTCGTAACGGATGCCGGAAAGGATGTTGATCGCCTGTTTGGGTCCGATGCCCGACAGGGAGATCAGTTTATGGAACATGCTCCGTTCCTTTTCTTCCGAAAAGCCGTACAATTGCAGGACGTCTTCGCGCACATGCAGGTAGGTGAGCAGATGGCAGACCGAACCTTCGGAGGGCAGTTTATCGTAAGTATGCAGCGAAATGGCGCATTCCATTCCGACGTTGGAGATGTTCAGTATCACACGGTTTGGCTCTTTGATCTCGATCCGGCCGTGCAGAAAATGGATCATGGTGAGTTCCTTATGGTTTAATCATATTGAAACGCAGGTGGTTATAATGCGTAACCGCAACCGCAAGCGCATCGCTGATATCCATTTTTCCGGTCAGCTCCTGCAGGTTCAGCAGTTTTTGGACCATATATTTCACCTGTTCCTTTGACGCGCTCCCCGTTCCCGTCAGTGATTTCTTCACGATGGTGGCGGGGTATTCATGGATGGGACACCCTTTCATCTTTGCCGCCAGGATCAGTGCTCCGCGCGCATGCCCCAGTTTCAGCGAGGTCCTGGGGTTGACGTTCGAAAAGGTTTCCTCGATCGCGCAGACGTCCGGTTTATGATCATCGATGATCTCACCGCAGGTTTTGAACAGGATGACCAGTTTCTCCGAAAAATCAAGCGCCTTGGCGGTTGAGATCGTTCCCGCGGCGATGAAGTGAATGCGGGAGCGGTCGATCCTGATCAGTCCGTAACCGCTGGTATTTAAACCGGGGTCTATTCCGAGAATGATCATTCGTTCATTTGTTCCATGATCTCTTCGGAGATCTCTGAATTGTCCCAGACCTTCTGGATATCTTCATGATCCTCCAGGATGTCGTATAATTTCATGTATTTCATGGCGTCATTGACATTGTCGATCTTCACGGTCGTTCCCGGGATCATCTCGATCTCGGCATTTTCGATCGTAAAACGCTCCTTGAGGACTTCGTGCACGTCATTGAAGCCGGCCGGATCGGTCAGGACGTTGAAGCTGTTTCCGTCGCGCTTGACGTCTTCCGCACCCGCATCCAGGGCGGCCATCATGAGCTCGTCCTCATCCGTGCCGTCGGCGGGAATCACGATATTGCCTTTTCGCGTAAAATTCCAGGAGACGGAACCGTTCTCGCCGAGATTGCCGCCGTGCTTTGAAAGGAAATGCCGAACCTCCGCGACCGTCCGCTGTTTGTTGTCCGTCAGGACTTCCAGCATGATCGCAATGCCGAACGGCCCGTAGCCTTCATACACGATCTCTTCATAGTTGACGCCTTCCAGTTCGCCGGTGCCTTTTTTGATCGCGCGCGATACCGTGTCACCCGGAATATTCGAGGTTTTTGCGGCGATCACCGCAGTCCTCAGGCGCGGGTTGGCGTCAATGTCGCCGCCCCCGTGCTTTGCCGCGACCGTGATCTCTTTCAGGGTCTTCGTCCATACTTTTGCGCGTTTAGAGTCCTGCGCCGCCTTGCGGTGCTTAATATTTGCCCATTTGCTGTGTCCGGACATAAATTTTCCTTTTTATTTGCTGATTTTTATGCTGCCTAAAATACGGATTCGCCGTGCGAAAAGCAATCAGAACTTATCGGAGGACCTGCGAATCGGCGGGGAGATGAGAGACAAATTAAAGAACATAAAAAAAACCGTCCGGGTAAGGGACGGTTTTATAATGTCAGGACAGGACCTATCGTTTTTTCTTTTTAACGACCGTGGTGTCGAGTTCCGTGAACTGCAGCTGCAGTTTCTCGATATCGCGCGTCAGGTTCTGGAGCTGCTGCGTGGTGCGGATGTTGTTCTGGGTGACCGTCAGGCGGAGGTTGCTGACCTTTTTGTCGACGTCGTCGATGCGGCCGCGCAGAGCGGTCTGATTCGCCTCAACAATGCTTGCCAGGGAATCAATGCGCGTGTTGACATAGAACATGTCGCTTGAATGCTGGTCTTTGAATTCGTTCAGATCGGTCTTCAGGTCGATAAAACGCTGGCTGTTCAGATTGATGTGCTTCCGCTGGCCGATGAGGCGGACGTCAAGATCATGAAGGTCATCGGTGTAATCCTGGTATTTGTCTTCAATGGATTTTGACCGTACAACGACTTTTTCAAGGCGGTCGTCAAAGGTCGTCTGATAATAATACATCGCGCCCAAACCGGCAAATAACAGTACCCAAAGAAGCGACATAAAAAACTTTTTCATTATTTACTCCTAAATTTCAAATATTTTTAATCTCAATAACAGGTTGAAAACTAAAAAAAACTTTATTGAAATGCAATAAAATGGTTTAAAAATCATGATTTATTTTTTTTGATCGCAAGGATCTCGTCCCGGATCATCGCCGCTTTTTCGAATTCAAGGGCCTGCGCGGCCTCTTCCATCTGGATCGTCAGCCGGTCGATCATGTCCATGGCCTCGAATTTTGAGAGGTGACGGAACTTTTCACCCGCCTTCTGAGCGGGTTTGTAGTCCGTCTTCATATCGGCGATCGAGGTAATGCTCCGTATCTCGGATTCGCTTTTATAGATGGTCTTCGGCTGAATGCCCTTTGCCAGGTTATGCGCCGTCTGCACTTCGCGGCGCCGGTTCGTCTCGTCGATGACCTGTTTCATGGCGTCGCTGATCTTGTCGGCGTAAAAGATCACGGTGCCGTCCACGTTACGCGAAGCGCGGCCGGCGATCTGGAACAGCGAACGCCCGGAACGCAGGAAGCCCTGCTTGTCGGCGCCGAGAATGGCGACGAGCGAAACCTCGGGCAGATCCAGTCCCTCTCTGAGCAGATTGACGCCCACGAGTACGTCGAAGGTCCCTATGCGGAGTTCGCGCAGAATGACCACGCGTTCCAGGGCGTCGATCTCCGAGTGGAGGTAGCGGACGCGGATGTTGATGTTCTTCAGATAGTTGGCGAGATCTTCGGACTCGCGTTTGGTCAGGGTCGTGACCAGGACGCGCTCTTTCCTGTCGACGCGGATCCGGATCTCCTCAATGAGGTCGTCGATCTGTCCCTCGGTCTTCCGGACCAGGATCCGCGGGTCCAGCAGTCCGGTCGGACGGATGATCTGTTCGACGACCACGCCGTTCGAGCTGTCGATCTCGTAGTCCGAAGGGGTCGCGGAGACAAAAATTGTCTGGTTCAGCATCGCTTCGAATTCGGGGAATTTTAAGGGGCGGTTGTCGAAGGCGCTGGGGAGGCGGAAACCGTACTCGACCAGGATCTCCTTTCGCGATCGGTCGCCGTTGTACATGGCATGGATCTGGGGAAGGGTCGCATGGGATTCGTCGACGATGGTCAGGAAATCCTTCGGGAAAAAATCCATCAGGGTAAAGGGACGCTCTCCCGGTTTCCTCAGGGTCAGGTGCCGGCTGTAATTCTCGATGCCGGAGCAGTAACCTAGTTCCTGGATCATTTCGATATCGTACTGCGTGCGCTGTTCAAGGCGCTGGGCTTCGAGCAGCTTGCCGTTCTGGCGCAGTTCGTTGAGGCGTTCCTTCAGTTCAAGCCGGATATTCCCGATCGCGACCTTCACTTTTTCCGTGTCGGTAATGAAATGCCGGGCGGGATAGATGACCGCAAAGTCGAGCTCTTTCAGCACGTGGCCGGTCAGGGGCTCGATGAGGGAGATGTTCTCGACCTCGTCGCCCCAGAATTCAAGACGAACGGCCTCGTCGCCGTAGGCGAGGTAGATCTCGACATTGTCGCCCCGGACCCGGAAGGCGGAGCGTGTGAAACTGATGTCGTTGCGGGTGTAGTGGATGAAAACCAGACGGGCGAAGAGGTCCTTCCGCGCTACCTTGTCGCCTTTGCGCACCACAATGATCTGATTTTCATAATCTTTCGGGGACCCGAGGCCGTAGATGCAGGAGACGGACGCGATCACAATAACATCCCGGCGTCCCAGAAGGGAGGAGGTCGCTTTCAAGCGCAGTTTTTCGATCTCGTCATTGATGTCGGAATCTTTTTCAATGTAGGTGTCCGTCGTCGCGATGTAGGCTTCCGGCTGATAGTAATCATAATAGGAAATGAAGTACTCGACCGCATTTTCGGGAAAAAAGGATTTGAACTCGCCGTAAAGCTGGGCGGCAAGGGTCTTGTTGTGCGAAATGATCAGCGTCGGTTTCTGGACCGCCTCGATGACCTTTGCCATGGTGTAGGTCTTCCCGCTGCCGGTGATCCCGAGGAGGGTCTGGAATTTATCGCCGTTCCGTATCCCTTCGACAAGATTCCGGATCGCCTCGGGCTGGTCGCCCGAGGGCTGGAACGTGGACTGTACGGTTAATTTTGCCATAATAGCGTGACCTAATTTTCGGGAAAAGCGTCCAGGATCTCTCTGAGCATCAGGTTGAAGTCAAAGGTGCCGCTCCGGGAATAACCCAGGCGCACGACCAGCAGATCGCGCGACGGGATGATGTAGATCATCTGGCCGTCATGCCCCTCGCAGGAATACATGTCGGCGGGCGCATCGGGCAATTCCCGTGAGGCGTTCGACCAGAAGAACGCGGCATATTCGCCGCCCGAAACGTCGGAGGGCGCGGACGAATAGCTTACCCATCCTTCGGGAAGCACCTGTTCTCCCATCCAGTAGCCGTCGTTCAGATAGAGCAATCCGAAACGGGCGAAGTCCCGGGCCGTGGCATAAACATAGGAAGACCCCACGAAGGTCCCGGACGCATCCGTTTCAAACACGACGGAATTCATGTTGATGCGGGAGAAAAGCGCATCGTAGGGAAAGTGATAGTATTCGGCATCCGAGGCAAAGTAGTCGCGCAGTTTCAGGCAGACGATGTTGCTGGTCCCGGAAGAGTAGTTCCACTTCGTATCGGGAGGGTCAAGGGCGGGTTTGTCCGCCGCATAGGCTCCGAAATCGCCGACCTTATGAAGCATAACGTTCACGTCGGACTCATTGCCGTAATCCTCTTCCCATTCCAGTCCGCTGCTCATGCGCAGGAGGTCGTTCCAGGTGATCAGGGCCCGTTCGTCGTTTTCCCAGCCCGGCATCATGACCGGCTGAGAAATGTCGATCTTGCCTTCTTTGACCAGGATGCCGACAAGCGCGTTGGTCATGCTTTTCGCCATGGACCAGCTTAACAGCCGCGTTTCCGCATCGTAACCGTCCGCATATTTCTCCGCGACGATCTGACCGTCACGGATCACGATCAGGGCGCGGGTGCCGTTGCGGGGCGGCTCGGTGCCGAACGCGTTCTTGACCGCTTCCCGCAGGACCGTATAGTCGATGTTCGCCGGCATATAGGGACTGATCAGGTCGCCTTCGGGCCAGGGGACGTCCAGGCGCAGCGCGGTGGTCGAACGGTAGGCAAGGGGAGGGCGGTTCAGTATCTCGTCGCGGGTGCGGTCCCTGACGATGGTACAGCCGTATCCTTCCTGATAGATCGCGGTGGAACGGTTCCAGAGAAAACGGGAGCTCACGCTTTTCGTTTCAGGGTCCACCTTGTTCCGCGTGAACTTGATGAAGGAAAAATTCAGATCGACGGCCTCAATGTCTTCCTGCTCGCGGCCGGAAACAAAAACGCCGGATGCCAGGTTCTTAGCGGCATAGCCGGTGATGATCGGCAGAAGGGGGTTCATATAGATGCCGCCGCCGATCAGGATAAGGACCACTGCGGCAGCAACGATCAGGGATACGCGCAACTTCCTCTTCTTTTTCTTGCTCAATCCCTTGCTCTTGCTTTTCATTTTATTCGTGTTCTTCATCGTTTCTTTGCTGCTTACCATTGTTATCTCCTTTTACTGTCTGGTCCCTTTTTTTGCAAGTTGGTCGGCATAGTCGTTCCAGCGGTTTCCCGTATGGGCCGCGATCTTGTGAAAATGGAAAACGATCTCCTGTCTGATCATATATTCCTGGTATTTTTGGGTCAGGTCGTTTTTGGCTTTCCATTTCCCTTTTGCCCACATTTCGATCCCCTTGTAATCATAATAGATGTGCAGTTCGCCGATCTTGTTTTTCTTACACCATGTCACGGATTCCAGGACGGCTTTCAGCTCGCCCCCGATCTGGTGGTGCGCCGAGTAGGTTTCGTCAAGGCCGCCGCTGATCTCGTGCAGCAGTTCGTTATCCCGCAGGATGACGGCCCCGTAACCGATCCTTCCGTTCAGGAAGGAGCCGTCCACGTAGGCGCAGATGTCCCCGGATCTGCGTTCCGGAAGGACCTGATGTTCAAATTGCTGCCAGAGCTCTTCCAGCACCCGGTGATAGGCCGGGACCGTGATGGACTGGCAGGTTATCTTGTAGCTGTCCTTTTTCGGACTGTAATACACATTGAGCTTTCCGATGTAAAATCCCGCCGTATGAATATCGATCTTGGCGAGATAATCCCGCGTTCCGTCAATATCCGGGACCGCCTGATAATCATGCCGGTTTAGAAATTCGGAGAAAGCGCGCGCCTTGGGAAGGGTTTTATCCTGGTGGAGGTTCAATTATATGACCTCCGCTTCATCATGAAAGAAAACGTATGCCGGTCTGATGCCGGAATACTGCGGGGGAATCCCGAACAACGATATGAACGATTCTTTCAGGGACTTATTTTTCATCTCAACCTTCCGGCGCTGTGTAGATTTACGGATTTAATATAGCGCATTTTCTGATGATGCGAAAGCGGGAAATTTGCAGAGCTCTAAACGCGGCGGTCGTCCCGCTCATCGAGGGAAAAATCAGATAAGGGTCTTTACGCTAAAATGGTCGAAACCGCACCGGGTTTGCACGACCGGTATCCTGCTGTTATTCACGACATACTGGATCAGCCCCTCGCTTCCGCAGGGGATGAGCATGTCCACCAGGTCGTTCAGCTTTAGAAGTTCCGCCATGACAACGCGGTCCGTTGCGGGTATCAGGGTGATCAGTTCCCGCGGCAGCCCGTGGGAATCCAGCACGTCGCAAAGGATCGACGCGATCACCGTATTGGAATGAAAGGCTTCTTTTCCGCCGCGGAGGATGACGGCATTCCCCGCTTTGAAGTAAAGACAGGCCGTATCGGCGGTAATATGGGGGCGCGATTCGTAGACGATCGCCACAACCCCTCCGGGATTGGCCATCACGCCCTTGTCATCCGTCAGGATGAGGGGCTCGGGCAGGGCCGCAATGTCGGCGATGACATCCGAGATCTCCGAAAGGCGCTGTTCATTCAATAATAACTGGTCGATCGCAAGCGGCGCCAGATGCATGGCTTTTCCGTTGCGCATATCCTCGCCGTTCAGTTTTA
>CALMFL010000226.1 GCA_937862595.1 uncultured Fidelibacterota bacterium | reverse complement strand
GCCGGTTTCCTTCACGACATCGGGAAAGCCATTGACAGGAATGTTGAAGGGACCCACGCGCTGATCGGCGGCGAGATCGCCCGGAGGAACAAGGAAGACAAGATCGTCGTCAATGCGATCGAATCCCATCATGAAGAAGTGGAGATGATCCATCCGATCTCCGCCCTGGTCCAGGCCGCCGACTCCATCAGCGGATCCCGTCGCGGGGCGCGCGGACAGACACTTGAAAATTATATTCACCGCATGGAGAAACTGGAAGAAATATCCAACAGTTTCAGAGGCGTCAGCAAAACCTATGCGATCCAGGCAGGGCGCGAGGTCAGGGTCATTGTCGAGGAAACCCAGATCGATGATGCCGCGTCCGATCTTCTCGCGGAAGATATTGCAAGCAAGATACAGAGCGAACTGACGTACCCGGGCCAGATCAAGGTCACCGTATTGCGCGAACACCGCTCGATCGGGTACGCAAAATAAGCAAGAGGCACAATGGAAGCGAAGATCCTGTCGGGAAAAGAAGTTGCCGATTCCGTTCTTGAACGTTTAAAAGGCCGCATTGCACGCTGCAAAGAGCAGGGGGTTACACCCGGTCTCGCGGTCGTACTTGTCGGTGACGACCCCGCATCGCAGGTCTACGTTCGCAACAAACGCCGAGCCTGCGAAAGCCTGGGCATCCTTTCCGAAACGATCCTGCTGCCGGCGGATACGGACCAGAAAACCCTGAACGCACTAATTGACAAGCTGAATGCCGATCCGCGCTTTCACGGCGTGTTGGTGCAGATGCCCCTGCCGAAGCATCTGGATGAATTTGAGATCACCCTTCGGATCCTTCCCGAAAAAGACGTGGACGGTTTTCACCCCGAGAACGTAGGGCGGCTGATCCTCGGCAAGGAAGCTTTCTTACCCTGTACTCCCGCAGGCGTAATGGAAATGCTGCGTTACTACGATATCGGAACCAGCGGGAAACATGTTGTTGTGGTCGGTCGTTCGAACATTGTCGGAAAACCGATGGTCAACCTGATGTATCAACGCCTGCCCGGCGCGAATGCAACCGTGACGGTTTGCCATACGGGAACAAAGGATATCACGGAACATACCTTGCAAGCGGACATCCTTATCGTCGCGGCAGGGGTGCCGGAAATGATCACTGCCGATATGGTCAAAAAAGGCGCCGTGATCATTGATGTCGGAATGAACCGCATTCCGGATGCCGCAAAAAAGAGCGGGACCCGTCTGGTCGGTGACGTGGCATTTGATGAGGTTAAAGATAAAAGCACCGCAATCACGCCCGTACCGGGCGGCGTCGGGCTGATGACGATCGCCATGTTAATGCAAAATACCGTAAAGGCGGCTGAAGAACAATTGAACCGCAAAAAATGGCAGTAAAACACAAAAAACAACGACGATACTTTATAGCATTCGGTTTAATAGTGATCGTTGGACTTGCCGGCGTCTTTTTTACGAAAACAGACGTCGGTTTTACCATTGTGTTCAGGATATTGCGTAACCGGATCGAACGGCAATACGATTACGATCTTTCCATACGAGACTTGAATAAGAGCCTTAAAACGACGATCGAGGCCAATTATCTGAAGTTCGCAACGCAGGATTCCTCGATCATGCTTCAGATCGATACCGTCAATTTGCACTATGCCGGTATCTTTGAGCTTCTGGGGAAGCGCCATCTGGATGAACTCAGGCTGGTCGAACCGACCCTGCATCTCCGCATCGGAGAGAAGAAAGAAAAGGACGGAACATCCGAAATCCCCGTAATTTCATTCCCCAATTTCCACATCGACAATGTCGATCTGGAAAATATCCATTTGTATGTCCATACGCCCGATACCGTGATCTACCAGCTTGTTGACAAACTGCAGTTCCGTTATTCCGGACGAAAGGACGGCGCCGTCCTGAAGATCGATCAGCTGCGCCTGCAGAACGAATCACTGAATATGCAGGTTTACGACCTTTCAAGCGAGATCGTCGTTAAGAACAGCATTGCAAAGATGCTGAACCTGAATTTTATGTTCAATGATGCGCGTGTCACGTCCTCCGGCAAGATACGCTACGCCGAACCGCTCCGCTTTCAGTTCACCTTCAATATCATGGATGTGGAAATTGAAAAATATCTGCACCTGCCCGTCATCAAGGAGCAGGATAAGATCCATCTGCGGCTCGACGTGATGGGGGATCTTAAAGAATTTACCGCCAACGCCGAGCTGAGCGGCACGCTCAACAACAGCAAGATCAGGAACGCGGGGATCAGCGTCGAATATAAAAATGACTATCTGCATCTGCTTCAGGCAAATTTTAAGAATCCGACTACCGATATTTCCCTTTACGGATCCTACGGACTGAAAGACAAATACATCTCGACGACCTTTTATGCGCATGCCTTCGTGCCGTCCGAGTGGTTCCCCGCACTGCCCGATTTCGATTTCCGCGGACGTTTCCGTGCCAACGGCTATTTCGATGATCAGCTGAAAGTAAAATATGATTTTGATCTTCTTGACCTCTACGGCCTGAACAAGAGCAGCGTTCAGGGTGATATCCTGTTCAACGGAATGGAAAATATCGTCCTGGACTCAACGAATTACATCTATTTGCCGACGGGCATGCTGAAGGTCCGGGGAGAGATCGCCGGTCTGGACTCCGTTAATCTGGATATTTACGGCGATATCAGTTCTTTTGACAATCTGAAAATTCCCGGCCTTGACGAACTGAAAGCCGAAAATGTGATGATGACGCTGAAATTGCTGGGACGCATCCGGGACCCCGATATCCAGATGAACGTAAATCTTGACACGCTTATTTATGACATCTATAAGATCAATAATTTAAACTTTTCCCTCTACGCCAAGCAATTGATATCGCAGCACAAGGGGGGCATGCTGGTGTCGTTTGAAAATGCCTCCGTCGATTCGTTCCTGATAGGATCCGTTGAGACCTATATCCGTATGGACCAGGATATGGTCTACCTGGATTATTTCGATGTCACGCATGAAAATTACTACATGAATATTGCCGGGTCGATCAGGGATTTCAAGGAATTCAGCATCACCGGACTGAAGGGGACATATCAGGATCAGGATGTCTATCTTCTCGATACCGTCTCGTTCACGATCCGTGATCAGGGTTTCTCCCTGTCCCGTTTTGATGTTTTATACCGTGATGCCCTGCTGTACGGTTCTCTGGACGTAGAAAAGGATTCAATTTGGGGAAGCATCAACCTTGCCGGCGCCGAGCTGAACTCGCTTCCTTTGATCTCAACCATGAAAGACAGCGTTTGGGGACTGATGGACCTGAATATCGGAATTCAGGGATATTTGCAGGATCCGGCGATCGATCTGCGCATGCTGATGAAAAATGCACATGCCTTCGGTCTCGATGCCCGAAGGATCAATTCCAGAATTCGCTATGCCGACCGTAAGGTCAAGGTCGCCGACCTTTCACTGGATTTTGCCGGCAAGCGCTCCATGAAATTCGATGCCGATATTCCGGCGGTCGTCAATTTTAAGGACAAAAATATTCTGACCCTTCTTCCGGATGAGCCGCTTCGCGCCGATTTCGATCTGAAACAAGCGCGGCTGTCCAAATTGCTGCCGTTCATCCTTGAAAATCTTTCCATTACCGGAACGGGGGATCTGCGCGGGAACATCAGCGGCACCCTGAACGATCCGGTAATGAACGGCGACCTCTCCGTTGTCAATCCCACGATCGACAGGATCAAACTGGACACCCTGCGCGCAAAGGTCCATTACAGCAACCAGTACCTTTATTTTAACGAGTGTTCTGGAACCGCCAATAACGGCCGCTACAACGGCAACGCGTTCCTGCATCTTGATCTGCGCTACGACACGCCGTTCGAACGCTTTTCCCCGGACAGTTCCGTTTACGCCTATTTACAGGGGAATGATGATGAAATGATCTATCTGATCCCGTTCATCAGCGATGTGGAATCGTTCAAAGGCGATCTGTTTACGCAATTTGAATTGAAGGGAAATTTCAGAAAAACGATTAAAAACGGGCGCGTTGAAGTCCGGAAAGGCCGCCTTGTCCTGAACATTCTCGGGAACGAGATCAGGAACATCGACGGGGTCGCCGTAATGAAAGACAATACCCTCAGCGTGGATTTGCAAGGGAAATTGCCCTCCGTATCCTATACGCTTGCCGGAGCGCTGGGGCTGCGCAATGCAGGTACGGAAAACAATTATAATTTTAATGTCCGGGGAAATATGGATATGACCCGTCTGCTGGAGCCGGACTTTGATCTGCGTATCACCGGAGACCAGATGTCGATCGTGACCCTGGACGAAAACGTCAATCTGACGACCGGAGAGGTCGATCTGAGGGTAAGGGGCAAAGACACCCTGACGGTTTCAGGGGATGTGAACATACGGGAGGGGCTGATCGAAATGGCGTTCAGCCGGCCAGGAGGTTCCGGTCCGGGCGGTGCACCGGAAGCGTCCAGGATGCGGACCGAGTATGCGATCAACGCGCAGGTCGATAAAATGTACCTGCGCAATCAGTTCATCGACGCCACCCTGCAGGGAGAGATCGCCCTGCTGAAATATGCATCCGAAAACGTTACCCGCTTCGGGGGGGAACTGGAAGCGACGCAGGGATTTTTTAACTACTGGGCATCGGTTTTTGAGCTGGAAGAGGGGAGCATATCCTTTGATCAGTTCGAGAACAATCATGAGCTCAATTTTGTCGCCTACAAGGACATCAGCAAGGGGAACCGCATTATTGCCTCCATTACCGGCGAACTGAACAATCCCAGGATCGATTTCAGCGATGAGGACAATCAGTATACCAAGGCCGAGATCGTTCAGCAGCTGACCATCGGAGAGATCGGGAACGTTACGGGACAATCCGCAACGACCACCCTGCTCGCCCTGGTGGAACGGCCCCTGGAACAGCAGATGCAGAAACTGGGCGGGGTCGGCGGACTGGACCGCATTGATATCAAGGGGGGAGAGGGGACCTATATCGACAATACGACCGCCGTGGTCGTCGGGGGGCGCATCGGACGAAATTTTTACCTGACCTATGAGGGTTCGCGGGAGGATCCTCTAAACATAGAGATCGAATACCGCCTGAACAACAATGTATCCATCGTCGGCAGTGCTGACGAAGAGAACGTTTCCGGTTCGGTCCGCTTAAGGCTGCAATATTGATGAAGCGCATCCTGATCACATCGCTG
>CALMFL010000225.1 GCA_937862595.1 uncultured Fidelibacterota bacterium | reverse complement strand
GCGACGGTCTCTCTGGAAAGGTGAACGCCGTCCGTGATCATCTGGACATACGTATCGCTTTCGAGAATGGCCGGATAGGGCGGATCCCCTCCCCTGTCGTATTTGCGCATGGCGTTGTTCAGATGCGTCACCAGGCTCATCCCCTGTTCAAACCCCCGGCGGGCTTCCGCATAACCTGCATCGGAATGCCCGAAAGAGGCCACGATCCCGTTCCCGGTACACCGCCGGATCACATGTTCATTCCCGGGAAGTTCGGGTGCGATCGTCATGACCGACAGTTTGCCGTGCGTCTTCAGCAGCAGATCCGACAAGGTCTTCTCTTCGGGATTTGCCAGACAGTTTATGGAGATCCCGCCTTTTTTCAGGAGATTGATGAACGGTCCTTCCAGATGCATGCCCAGGAGCTCGGCGTCCCCGGGAGAATTTCGATACCTTCCCATCATTTCAAGATGCCCGTTATCGCTGTCCGGATAATAAAAGGACGTCGCCGTAAACGCGGTCGTTCCCAACCTGCAGAGCGTCTGAGCCATCGTTTTGAGACTGCTTTCTTTTCCGTCCGTGGGATTGGCGCCGCCGGCGCCGTGCACATGGGTATCGATCAGTCCGGGCGCAACCAGGCGCTTTCCGGCATCCCTCAGGATCCGGGCGTTTTCGGGCAAACGGCTGACAATTGCTCTGATCTTCCCGTTTTCAATGGCAAGATGCACGATCCGCCGGGGATCGCCGCTCAGGCGGCAATTGCTGATATAGTGTACCATAACTAAATATATGCCCGTCAGCGGGCGCTGCCAATTAAAAAGAGGTCCCGATGCTGATCGTGTTCACCGCTTTGAAAACGCCGTAATTCTCGAAGGCATAATCCACGCGCAAATGCATGCCGCCGATCGTTTTATCCAGTCCCAGGCCGAGGGTCAGGCCGCGCTGGTCATAATTGATGCGATAGCCCGCACGGACGATAAAGGCGTTCAGATAGCGGTATTCCAGTCCGAACTTCACCTTTTCCTTGTAATCCCGGGGATGAGTGCTTTCCACACCGACCACGACGCGATGCTGTTTGTTCTCTTTATTCAGCAGGCGGAAAATGTCGGCATTCAGGCTGAAACTGACCGAGAACGGCAAGGGGAAGGCTTCCCGGACGTATTTCACTTCGCGGGAAACGTTCTGCACGACCGCACCGAAACGGACGCCGTTGTCCAGGAAATCATAGGTGGCGCCGATATCGATCGCCGGTTCGCCGTGACGGTTGCTGACCTGTTCCGTTACCAGCGAGGTGTCGTCCACGTCGCTGCCCTGGATCCCGACGGTCGCGATGCCGAGATCCTGATAGGCATATTTCAGCCTGACGCCGTAGGCGAAACGGTCCGAGACGCGCCGGGCGAAACTGAGTCCGGCGGCATAGGCGGTCGGACTGAAGGTCCCGGTTTCGATAAAGCCGGCATCGTTGTCCGCCCGGATCGTGCCGTTGAACAGGCCGTAGTCCATATAGGTCAGATCGGCCGCCAGCACGAAGCCTCTCAGTTTAAAGGCTCCGGCGAAGGCGCCGTAATTGATATCCGCGATCCCGCGGGTATAGCTTGCGCTGACATCATAGGCGCTTTCGATCCATCCGAGCCCGGAGGGGTTCCAGAAGACCGTATTGGCGTTCTCGATCCCGACCACGCCCATTCCGCCCTGCGCGATCGCTTCCGCGGATATCGGGTTTTCAAGGAAGCGGAAACCGACCTGCGCCTTCTTTTCAATTCCCTCGCTCCGGAACGGGATCAGGAAAAGGGAGAGAATGACCAGAGAGTGATATATGTTCGCTTTCATAAGAGACCTCATGCTTTCTTATCGGACAATGACAAATTTTTCATATTCATTCGGAAGCGGATTGCCGTCGGCATCTTCGGCTTCCATAACGTACAGGATGTAAATGCCGCTGGATACGTACTGGTTGTTATCCGTCTTCTGGCGCCATATTTCCTGGTCGGTGCCGACATGATCAAAGGCGTCGACCAGATCGCCGGTCTCGGTGAATACCATGATGCGGCATTTGTAGGGCAGATACGCGAAAATGATCTGATTCTCATCGCCCGGGAACCCCATGCCGCCGGCGTTGAGGGTGGCGGGATTCGGAACGACCCGGATGTTCTGCGTGGTGCTCAGGCCTGCCTTGAAGGAATTCGCGGGGAGCTTGCTCATGTTCGCATAGCGCGAGCTTTCGAGCGGTTCACCGGGGAACAATCCGTCGGTATTCTGGGTGCCGTCGTCGAGGGCGGTCACCGCATAGAAATAGGCGACGCCGCGGCTCACGCTCGTATCCACGTAGGACATAACGCTGCGCTCGGCGGTCTCGAAGATCATTTCCCACTGTTCGCCGCTGTAGTTGTCGCCCGGATCGCTCACGCTGGAAGCGCCTTTTTTACGGTACACGCGCCATGCGGCCCAGTCGTCAGCATGCGTATCGGGATCCAGATAATAATCCTCGGAGGGATAGGACCAGTCCACCCGGATCATATCCGCGTCGCTGGTGACCTCCATATCGGGTGCGGGAAGCGGATCGGGGACGTCCAGTCCGCGGTTCCAGACCCAGTTCGCGCGGTCCATGGCCCTGAAAAGTGAATCTTTCCCGGTCAGGATCGCCGCGTTCTTCTCCGCATCGCTGATCTCATTGGCGAGCCAGGCGCGTCCGATGGAATCCGCGGCCGCATAATCGAGCGATCCGACGCCGATCGCGTAGACGACGCAGATGGAATCGACATGCTCCTCTTCGCGGTCCAGGGTCAGCTCGTAGGGACCTACGGTGACGAAGCGCATGGGGCCTTTCTGGGAAGCGTTCGCGGCCATCCATCCTTCCGTGACCGGATCGAGCGGGAAACGGCCGCGGCTGTCGTCGCCGATGTAGGTGTCGCGCAGACCCAGGTCCTCGCGGCTCCACAGATCGTTAAGGATGTCGGCGTGCGGGATCGCATAGGGCTGCGAGACATCGTCATCCGCGGGGTCGAAACTGTTCTTTGCCGCATGCAGCAGGGCGTATCCCGGTATCTGCGGCGAATGCAGATGCCCGTAAACCCTGTCGGGATCCCCGCTGTCATCGGTGCTGCCGTTCGGATACACGGCGATGCCGGGAGCTTTGTAATCCCAGTAATAGGCGACTTTCAGGGAATCGCGCAGTCCCCCCGGCAGCTGAAGTTCATCGGAGAACCAGCTGTCCAGATCGTCCTCCCCTTCAAAGCGGAAATAGCTTGCGCTCATGTATTCCCCGCCCTTTGAAGGACCGAAGCTGAAGGAGATCGGCCACCAGGCGGAAACGGTCTGATCCGGGAAAAAATGCGAGGAATCGGGGGATTCGATTGGCCGCCGGGTTTCGCCGGTGAATTTCAGGGTGGCTTTGTAAATGAAATAGTTGCCGTGGTTCTGATTGCTGTACCCGTACATCTGCACATGGGCGCGCATGCCGTAATTGACGTAGATATCCTCCCATTCGGTGACGATATCGGACGGAATGTCGGGATCGAGCTCCCAGGTGTAGGCCTGATACTGCGGGACGCCGTCCACCGTGACATAGGGCGGCCGCACACGGCGGCGCTCCCATGAATAGTCGTTCTTGCCGCCGTTGATGCACTTTGTCGGAATGATCTTGCGGGCGCCTTTTTCATTTATGAACCCGTTATCGTCAAAGCAAAGCGGATTGAAGATCTGGTACAGCATCTGAGAATGCCACTGATCCGCGGGATAGTACCACTCCTCGGTCTGCTCCTGGTTCGCCCCGGTCAGCATCCAGCTGTACTGGTTGCTGAACTGCCCTTCCCCGTTGGTCTTCTTCAGGGAAAAATTGATGGCGTTCACGTTCATGAACATGGGCGTTCCGTTATAATTTTTCTGCGCGTATGCCGCAGTGAACAGGATGAAGGTATAGAGTGTGATCCTGAACAGGATTTTCTTTATCATGGCTTTCTCCTTATATCTCGAGTGACAGGCTAAGAATGATCCTGCGGGGATTCAGGAATATCGGAGCTTCAAACCACCCGGTGTCGATATAGTCCCGGTCCCAGTCGCCCCATTTGTCGTTGCCGTGTTCATCCCCCTCCTCAAAGGGGAATTTCAGCGATTCTTTGTAATTGTTATACTGGGATGTGCTCATCCCGCCGGTATAGATGCGCTTTTGATTGAACAGGTTCGTGACTGTCACGCCCAGTTCAAGGTAATGGCTGCCGGTGTGGAAGCGCTTGACGGCCTTCAGGTCCGTGTTGGAATAATCCACGATCATGACCTTTTGCTGCTCGCCGGTGAGGGGATCGGTGCGCATGATCGCTTCGCCTCCGTCCGCCCATTTGAACTGCATGTTCAGACGCCAGCCGCCCAGCGGATAGATCCCTCCCATCGG
>CALMFL010000224.1 GCA_937862595.1 uncultured Fidelibacterota bacterium | reverse complement strand
CTGATCTGCGCGGGAAGCTGCGCAAAAAGCGGCGCTGCAAGAAAGGCCAGCAGGAACAATGCCGTGCCGGTCCTAACTTTCAGGGTTTGTTTGCTCACGCTTGTCTCCTTCCGTTGAAGGTAAGTCCATTTCACGCTCATCTTGTTCCCATTTTTTTAATATTTGTTTCCGCCGGCGCCGGGTCAGGAACACGCCTGCAAGGAAAAGCAGGGTCACGCCGGACCACAGGAAGTTGTTCGAGTCCGTCAGAATGAAGATGCGGTAACGGGTCCGGACGTATTCGCGCCATTCATTTTCAAATGCGCGGGGTGAGATCAGGAAGGTACTGCCGAAGCCGGTGGAAAATTGTCCGGACTGCCTGACCCTGGAAAGGAGTGAAGCGAGCAGGCTTGCGCCGTAGCGGTCGCTCAGGTAGTCCACCGCCGCGACGCTCTGGGCGTAAGCAAGTTCCGCCGAGGCTTTCGGCATCTGCATAAGGGCTTCGATCTCGTTAAAGGAAAAAAGCTTTCCGCTCCAAAGTCCCCGGCTGACCAGCGCTTTCTGGCGCAGGCTAAAGGGCTCCGACTCGTATTGCGCAAGGCCTTCGTTGAACCAGACCGGAAGGTCCAGCTTGTCCAGGGCAAGGTGCACGGTTTCGTGCTGCAGGGTAGTCCGGTATTGCGCGATCGTCTGGCGGCTGAAGGAGGGGCTTTTCACCAGCATGCGGTCCTCGGAGGCAAGTCCGATGCTCCAGAGCGGGGACGCGCTGCCGGAATGCAGGCGGTACTCGTTTTCATCCGATGCGATGTAAATGTGAACGGGATATACGGGAAGGTTGTAGCGGTCGGACAAGTGCTGCTGCTGGCGGCCGACGGTTTCCGCGGTGAGCGTGACGATCCGGGTGTCGGCCTCGTTGAAATAGACCGTGACCGCACCGTTTTGCATCTGCCGGAACGGAGCGGCGGACAGCAGGGCGAAAAAAAACAGGATCAGGAGCGGTTTAATCTTCATAAGGCCCCGGACATAGCGGCCGCAGGGGACATTCGCCGCATTTCGGACGCCGGGCGATGCAGATCGAACGTCCGTGATGGATCAGCTGGTGGTTCCACGCGATCCAGGTTTCTTCCGGCAGGATCTTCATCAGATCGAATTCCACCCGGGCGGCGTCCTTTTCGCGTGTCAGTCCGAGATGCCGGGATATCCGCCCAACGTGGGTGTCCACGACGATCGCCGGAACATCGTAAACATGGTTCAAAATGACATTCGCGGTCTTTCGTCCGACCCCGGGCAGGCTCGTGAGGTCGGCAAGATTGTCCGGGACCCTTCCGCCGAAGCGAAGGACGATCTCCCGGCAGCAGGCGATGATATTTTCCGATTTATTGTTGAAAAATCCGGTCGAACGGATATAGGTGATCAGTTCGCCGCGGTCGGCATCGGCCATGTCGCGGACCGTGGGATAGCGCCTGAAAAGCGCGGGCGTGACCATGTTGACCCGCTTGTCCGTGCACTGGGCCGAAAGAATGGTCGCCACCAGGAGCTCATAAGCATTGACATGCTCCAGCTCGCAGCGCACCCCGGGATACAGTTCGTCCAGTTTTGCGATGATCTTCAGCGCGCGCGCTTTTTTTTGTGCTAAAGTTTCCACAGCGGTAAGTTAATGACTTATCGGAAAAAAAGCATTGATATTTTATGCCCCGCACTGCGGGGGAGATGAAGAACTATTTTAAACCGTATTTTGTGCAGTTGGCCGCCTTGGTCACGGTGAGCTTATCTTCCCGCATCAGCCAGCCGAGTCCCATCAGGACATCGTTATTCGCCGCTCCGGTTGATTTCACCAGCGCGCTGACGGTCATTGCGCCTTCTTTTTCCAATGTTTTCCATATTTTGCCTGCGATCGCACCAATATTCATGGTAGCCTCCCGTTAAAAAGTTGTTCTGTTCGTGATTAGTACTGAAAGAATACAAAGCTTACACATCAAATGCAAAAATAAAAAATATGAAATAGTTGTCTTAATAATCCAATCGGCACTGCCGGAATTTATACGCTGAAAACACGGGGGCGGACAAACGTCCGCCCCGGGTAAAGTAAAGACCGCTGCCGTCAAACGGACGCGTCCGTCTCAGGCTTTGCCGGCGCCGGTATTAATCGTCATCCATGGCGTACAGCGCTTCGATCTGTTTTTTATAATGTGCCTCGACGCTTTTGCGGCGCACTTTCAGGCTCGGGGTGAGTTCCTCGTTCTCGATGCTGAAGGGTTCGCCGATGAGGAGGATCTTCTTGGATTTTTCATACCGTGCCAGCTGCAGCTGGAATTCCTGCAGTTCGCTCTCAAAGAGGGCGTAAACGTCCGGATTTCCCAGCAGGGCGAAATAGTTCGAGTACACGATCGCATGTTCCTGCGCCCAGTTTTCCAGCTCTTCCTTGCAGGGAACGATCAGGGCGATGGGATATTTGCGGCGGTCGCCGATGATCACGACCTGCTCGATGTATTTCGATTGAAGCATCAGGTTCTCGATCGGTGCGGGCGCGATGTTCTTTCCGCCGGCGGTCACAAGGATGTTCTTCTTGCGGTCGGTGATCTTCAGATAGCCGTCTTCGTCGATCAGGCCGATATCGCCGGTATGGAACCAACCGTCCTTATCGATGGCCTCTTCCGTTTCGACCGGGTTCTTGTAATATCCCTGCATCACGCAGAGTCCCCGGATCAGGATCTCGCCGTCGGAGGCGATCATGCATTCCACGTCCGGGATCGGCAGACCGACCTTTCCGAAGCGGATCTTGCCCGGAGGCGTCAGATGCGTCACGGGGGAGGTTTCGGTCAGTCCGAAGCCTTCAAGGATGTT
>CALMFL010000223.1 GCA_937862595.1 uncultured Fidelibacterota bacterium | reverse complement strand
CTGACCATGCTCCGCCTGGGCAATACCGAAGGGTCCAAAGATCAGTTTGAGACCGTGGTCGCGCTCGATCCCGAAGACACCCAGGCCATCGCGATGGTCGGCCAGGTTTACTTCGACCTCAAGGATTACATCACCGCCGAATTCTATTTCCGCCAGCTGCTGGAGATCGAACCGGAAAATCCCGATTACCTGAAGCGTCTCGGCGTCACCCTGACCCAGCAGGGACGTGTCGAAGAAGGCCTGGAGCTTTATAACCTCGGCCGCTCCCTCGAAGAAGGAAATTAGTTTCCGGCACACCCGCAAAGATCCAACCCCCGAAAACCTTCGGGGGTTTTTTATATCCTGCTTTGTTCAATTCCCTGAAAAACCGGGCCTGAGAGTTCATTTCCGGTTCCGCAGCCTGCCGCTCCGTTCCGCTCTGCGTCAGCGCGGTTAACTTTTTTTTTCTTAATGTGTCATTGTATTAGAAACTATTTTTTGCTATGTTCGTATCAACCCTATATTTTCGAGGTGCAAGATGAAAAAATTACTGATCCCTTTATTGACCCTGGCGCTTTTTTCGGGTTGTTATACCACGTTTTATCCCATTGCCGGACAGATGATGGAAAATTCGGACGCGGTCCCGGATTCGACCCGGCAGATCATTATCAACAATTACTATGAAACGACCGAATATTACCAGGTCCCGCATTATCAGCGCTACAGCCTGCTTTGGGGAAGCTACTACTGGGATCCTTTCTATTATGACTACAGTTACTACCGCTGGGTCCCCTACTACTGGTACGGTACCTATTACTATTATAATCCCTACAACCGCTACTGGTATTATTACGATCATCATCATCCCTGGTCCGGCGGAAGCTGGTCCGGCGGAAGCGGAAGTTCGCAGGACCAGGAACGCATCCGGAAACCCGGCTATAATACCCTGATGAGCGCACCCACCGATGCCGCCCCCTTTATTTCCGTATCGGAAAATAACGATACGCGGATCGACAAACCCGGAAAGAAGATCGGGGTGGATGTGAATACGGGTCTTTCAAGCTCGCCTTCGGACAACGGTTCCCCCTACATCGAATCCGTCGGGAAGAAGCCCGGACCTTCCTATGCGCCCTCGACATCGACGGTGAAAAGCGGTCCCAAAACGCCCGCAACGACGATCTCTAAAAAACCCTCGCCGCAATCCGATAACAATTCTTCAGGTTCTTCCTCAGGCTCGAAGTCGAAACCCTCCTCGACCTCAAGCACGTCAAGCAAGAACACGAATAACGAATCTTCTTCTGAAACAAGCAAAAAAAGCAAATAACGGATATCAGCCATGAAAAAAATCCTTTTTGTGATCCTTGCGGTTACCGCCGCTCTCGCCTGGGGGCAGGAACTGACGGATGTGGTCGGACCTCTTTACACCTTTGACATGGATGATGACCATTTCAACGGAACCTACGGCTATTCTTACCCCCTGCGCGTTTCCGCGCTGAACACCGCCTCCCCGCTGAGCGCCGCGATCGGGAACGCCACCGTCGCCTCCGGCCAGATGATCCCCGAATTCGGGGTCAATCCGGCGAATCTGGCAATGACAAAATACAGCAGCGTGCAGGTGAACGGGGTCTTCAGCCAGTATAACGGTGTCAGCCGGAACAGCCTGGGCGGTATCTCGTACATCGTGCCGGTGCCGGTGTACCGGGGCAGCCTGACCTTCGGGGCGGGCGTGAACCGCGAACGCGACTATAATTTATATTATCAGGACACCGACATCATTCAGCGGAGCCATGGCGGCCTGTACAACTGGCATTTCAACGGCGCCGCGGAAGTCCAGAAAGATATCTTTCTTGGCGGAGAGGTCTCGCTTCTCAGCGGAAAACGGGACAATGACATCGATTTTAAAGATGCCCTGGCTTCGGTGGACGGCTATGTCGAGGAAAACGCCTATTTCGGCGCAAGCGCACGGCTCGGGATGACCTATCACGTTCTGCCGGTCCTGAATCTCGGGGTCTCGATGGACCTTCCCACCCTCATCGGCGTGGATTATTCATTGCGGATCTATGATTCAAATTCACGCAGCACCTCCGAATTCTCCATCAAGGCGCCCGGCGTTCTGCGCGCCGGACTGGCCCTGACCCTAAAGATCGTCGACCTGTACTACAGTTATGATTACGCGAACTGGCAGAACATGATCGTGCGCTCTTCGGACCTTGAACAAAGCGCCGTCGATCAGCTGAACCGCGAGATCACGAACAACCTGAGCATTACCCAGTCCCATCATATCGGGATGGCCCTGCATGTCCCGCTGCTCCCGCTTCATTTCTACTTCGGATATCAGTATCTTCCGGACATCTATCAGGGGCTGAACAGCTTCAGCCTGGCCAACCTTATTCCGCACGAGTTGTCGGACCGCTTCCGTTCGTCTTTCAGCTGGGGAGCCTCGCTGTTCATCAAGCAAGGCTTCAGCGTCAGCGCTTCCTTTGAGACCTGGCATGCCTTTTACAACAGCGTCGAGGAAACGCCCGTCACAAGCAATCTTTCCCTGTCGTATTTCTTTTAGATCGGGATCCCGCATAAATGAAAAGCCCGGAGATCCGGGCTTTTTTTATCATGGGAATTTTAATTGTTTCCGGGGTGGCGTAAAGGTTTTTTACCTGTCATTTTTCCCGGCGTCTTCCGTTTTCTTCTTTTCTCCCCGCTTGATGAAATTCCGGATATCGTGATATTTGATATCCGAGAAGAAATTCAGCAGGATCACCCCGGCCAGGGCGGGAAGAATGACATTCGCGCAGAAGGCGAACAAAGCCGCACCGACCGCGACCTCCGCAGGGACGCCGAAAGGCTGCATCACGATATGGGCGGCGTTTTCGCGAAAACCCAGTCCGGCGAAGGACACCGGAACGGACGCCACGCCAAGGATGAAAAAGCAGGCCTTTGCCTGATCGAGCCAGGCGATGCCGTAAGGCTTCAGCATCAGCCAGTACTGCGAAATGAAGGCGACATAGGTCAGCATGGTGACCCCCATATTGAAAACGAGGATCTTCAGATAGGGAACGTGTTCGGGCACGTAATTTTTAAAGTCCGTATTCTTTTTCAGCAGGCGGTAGACCCAGAACAGGACGACGAAGATCACGCAGAAACCCAGCATGTACCACATGCGCGGATAGAGCAGCCAGGTGCTGATCCCGAAGAAGAAAAAGAGAGTGCCCGTGGCAAAAAAGCTGTCGAGCATAAAAGTGTAGATGCGCTGTTTCGTGGTTCCGGGAAGCAGAAAGGCCTTCCCCACTTCGCCGATGCTCCCCGGGAGCATCAGACGGAACATGAAACCCGCATAGTGAGAGATCAGCGCCTGCTTGAAGGTAAAGGGCGGCATCAGCTGCCGGACGCTGTAAAAATACCGGATGCCCTGACCGGCGACGTTCAGGAAACCAAGTCCCAGCACCGCCAGGATCACGCCCGGGGGGATGGACCGGAAGAATTTCAGGAGTTCCCTCCCGTTCACGTTGCGGGAAAGCCACCAGAACAAGAGGGCGCTTATCGTGATCTTCAATAGAACGGACAGAAATTTTTTCATTTGGCCTTCGGCAGGGTTTTTTTATAGGTTGACCCTTTCCAGGTGAATTTGCCGAAGGTCCCGTAAAGACCAATGCAGACGATGAAGGGCGCCTGGAAGATCTCCATGAGAAGCAAATGCCGGAAGCGGTAGGATATGTTGAATTTTTTCAGCGTATAGCTCATGTAAAGAAGATCGCAGACCGCCTTGATCAGGACCAGGCCGCCCCAGTATGCGAGAACCGATATGTCCGCGAAAGCAAGCAGGGGCATCAGGATCAGCGACAGGTAGAAAAAGAACACGGTCAAACCGAGGAGCACTACCGGAACCGTCATTTTCGTCACGTGGGAGGCCCAGCGGATCTGCTGGTTGATCACGCCGCGGATGCTGTCTTCCGGGACGTTGCGGACGACCGAGGCGGGATGCGCATTGAATACGACATCGTATTTCCGTCGATGCGCTTCAAAAACGATAAAGGAATCGTCCCCGCTTACGATGTGATCTTTCATTGCCGAGCCTTCGGTAAAAAGCTGTTTGCGGTACATCATGTTCGAACCGTAGGCGGTAATGGCAAAACCGTTTGCCATGGCACCGGAGATCACCATGCTGTAGGAAAGGTTCAGCAGTGTCTGCATGGATTGCCAGGTCTCTTCCCAGGGGCTTGCATAGGTGTCTTTTTTAAACAGGCACATGCCGGTCGCGGCGCCCAGCTTGTCGCTGCACAGGGATCCGTAGCTGCGCAGCCAGTCGGGATCATGCTGCGCGTCCGCATCGGACGCAACGATAAATTCCGTCCCGCTGAGTGCGATCGCCTTCGCAATGGCGTTCTTTTTCGGCGATACGCCGGCCGGGCAATCGCTTAAGTGGAGCACGCGTAACTGTTCGTTCTCGTGTGAAAGCGCATCCAGGATGCTCCCGGTCCTGTCCCCGGAGCGGTCGTTCACCGCAATGATACCGAACTTGTCTTTCGGGTAGTTCTGGGCCAGTATGGACCGGATGCACGTTTCGATATGGGCTTCCTCGTCCTTCGCGCACACGATCACGGTCAGCGGGGGCATCTCCCTGTCTTCTTTCAGGACCTGCCGTTTCAGGCGGCGGAAACCGAAAAAGAAAAAGAGGATATACAGGACGTAACAACCCGCCAGGGCATAGGCGATCGCGGTGATAATGTAGACGGTCAGGTGCATAATGAATCCAATAATTTTATGATCGTGTCCAGATCGTTCACGGGGATGTTAAGTTTTTCCGCCGGAGCAGAGGTCAGCAGGGGGACCCGTTTCAGATCCAGCGCTTCCTGCCCGCAGTAATTGAACAGTCCCTCTTTCTGATAATATGCCGCCAGGTACTCCTGTTCGGTCTGTCCGGGCGTCGGGACGAAAAAAGCCGCCTTGCCGAGCGCCAGCAATTCCATGACGGTCGAATACCCCGATCGGCAGACGATATGTTTTGCACGCTGCATGACAGAGCTCATCTCCCGGCGGTTCAGGTGCGAATAGACGGTGACGCGTTCCGTCTGCCTGACGATGTTCTTTTCCGAACCCGGCAGGCCGAGGGCAACGATGCCCTTCCCCGGGATATTGTCCAGCTGTTCCATCACCTTTTCCTGGAAACGGGTGCGCTGGGGTTCGGGTCCCGATATGCTGATCAGCATGTCGATATCTTCGGCCGGCGGTTCCGCAGCGGGAACGATGCTTGACAGGCATCCGATATAACGTACTTTGGGATGTTCCGCGATGCGCCCCTTATGCGAAAGGTCGCCGGACAGGTTCGGGGTTCCGGCGGCATCCGGCACGAAGACGCAGCTGAAATTCCGGAATATGACACGGTTGAACCATTCCCCCAGGATACCCGCCCAGGCGAGATGATCGG
>CALMFL010000222.1 GCA_937862595.1 uncultured Fidelibacterota bacterium | reverse complement strand
ATCTTCACCCGTAAAATATCCGCTCCGTGATCCGGATAAAATGATCTGTGTTTGCCGGGAATTATTTGGATGCGCCAACGGTGATGCTGTAAATACCGGATTTACCCTCAAGCAGATCGTGCACTTCTTTATCAGAAAGATATTTCAGTAAAAGATCTTCCGGCAGGATGATCGGCTTGCTTTTGTGCAGAACGATATCCGAAAAACCGGAACCTTCGATGAAATCGAGGTATTCGCGCTTCTGCATGGCGCCCGACACGCATCCCGCGTACATTTCCGCAGCTTCTTTCAGCGCCGCCGGCAGTTCGCCCTGCAGCACGACGTCCGAAATGCAGAAATGTCCTCCGGGTTTCAACACCCGGAATATTTCGCGAAAGGCTCTGGCCTTTTCCGGGACCAGATTCAGCACGCAGTTGCTGATGACGACGTCAAAGGCGTGATCCGGAAAAGGCATATCCTCGATATCCCCGGCGACGAAATCAATGTTGTCAAATCCCGTCTTTGCCAGGTTCTCCCGCGCCTTTTGCACCATGGCTTCGGTCATGTCCAGACCGGTGACCCGCCCCTTTGCACCGGTCTGACTGCGAGCGACAAAACAGTCATTCCCGGCGCCGGAACCCAGATCCAGCACCCGGTCCCCTTCCCGTATCCCCGCAAATTCGGTCGGCAGGCCGCAGCCCAGGTTTAGGTCCGCCTCGGGATTGTATCCTTCCGGACCGCTGTAATTATCATTGAAGGAGGCGTAGGGGGCTTCGCCGCAGCATCCGCTGCCGCAGCAGCAGGAAGCGCTTCCGGTTTGCGTATCCACCGCCGCAATGGCGCCGTATTTTTCTTTGACAAGATGCTTCAGATCTTCGTTTTTCATGTCTTTCCCGCTTTCCGGATTTTAAGGTTCAAAATCAATCGTTTCCTGAAATATACCGCCTCGCTGTGAACTCCTGCAACAAAATATATTTTGGTCCCGGACTTCGGCCGCATGTTTCCGAAAAATATTTTTCCATAAAACAAAAAAATATTTGCTCCTGAAATACTATTTGGCTATTTTACCAAATACGACATTACTTTGAAAGGACCATCGTATGGATAGAAACGAAAAAGCCCTCTACGAAGCCAAGGCGGCCGTCCTGAAGGCGCTGGGACATCCGACGCGTCTCTGGATGGCGGAACAGCTGGCGAAGGGCGAACGCTGCGTCTGTGAATTCGTCCGCGAGATCGATGCGGATTTCTCGACGGTCTCCAAGCATCTGCTGATCCTGAAGCAGGCCGGGATCGTGGAGGATGAAAAGCGGGGACTGAATGTCTACTATAAACTCAAAGTGCCCTGCATCCTGAACTCCATGAACTGCGTGGAAGCGGTCCTTGCTTCACAGCTGCAGTCTCAAAAAGATCTAATGAAATAACAAAAGACAATTTATCGGGAAAACTTACATGGTCAACTGGAAAAACGAATGGAAGATCCTCGCTCTTATCGGGACCGTCTTTCTTGCCTTCTTCTATCTGCCGGTCGGAACGCCGCGTTTTGACAACGCCGTGATGGAAGCCCTGCAGCTTGCTAAATGGTATGCTCAGGAGCATGTGCTTCTCTGCCTGATCCCCGCATTTTTCATCGCAGGGGCGATCGCGGTCTTCGTCAGCCAGGCTTCGGTCATGAAGTACCTGGGCGCCGGCGCGAAAAAAGTCATGGCCTACGGCGTCGCCTCGGTTTCCGGGTCGATCCTCTCCGTCTGCTCCTGCACCATCCTGCCCCTCTTTTCGGGCATCTATAAAATGGGCGCCGGTCTGGGACCCGCGACCACCTTTCTCTACTCCGGACCGGCGATCAACATCCTGGCGATCGTTTTAACGGCGCGGGTGCTGGGTCCGGAACTGGGGATCGCCAGGGCAGTCGGCGCCATCGTTTTCAGCATTGTCATCGGTCTGATCATGCAGTTCCTCTTCCGCAAGGAAGAAGCGGAAAAAGTCAAGGCGCAGATGGCCATGCCGGAAGCGGAGGTCAAACGCCCGCTCTGGCAGAACGCCCTGTATTTTGCCTCTCTCGTCGGGATCCTGCTTTTTGCCAACTGGGGCAGACCGGATCAGGCGACCGGCGCATGGGCGGCGATCTACAACGCCAAATGGTTCCTGACCGCCGGTTTCTCTGCCGGACTGGGCCTGATGCTGATCTTCTGGTTCGGCATGAAATGGTGGAAAATTGTCATTACCGCCGTTCCGGTGATGCTTCTTGCGGTCTTCTTTCCGGAACAGCCGCTCATCGCCTTTACGGCCGGCGTAATCGGCATCTCGGCCTTCACGAGCACCGACAAGGGCGAAACGTCCGAATGGTTCGAATCCTCCTGGGGATTCGCCAAGCATATCATGCCCCTGCTGCTGATCGGCGTGCTGGTCGCCGGCGCTCTTTTAGGACGTCCGGGCAAT
>CALMFL010000221.1 GCA_937862595.1 uncultured Fidelibacterota bacterium | reverse complement strand
TCAAAGGGCACGACGAAGCTGGGGTTGAAGGGGTTCGGATAGCTGGCGTCCTGGCTGAAGCTTTCCGTTACGATGACTTTCTTTTTCCCGCCGCCGGGCTTGGATGCGATCTGGACCGTTTCTTCGTGCAGGACGGTAGCATTCCCGTAGACGTCGACGCTCAGAAGCTGATAGGCGTACGTGTTTCCCGAAAGAAGATCGCTGTCCACATAGTCATACGAGACCGCTTCGCTTGAAGTGCCCGCCGCCTGGAGCGACGGATCGCTTTCGTAACCCGCGATCTCGACCGACAAGCCGCCGTTCACTGAACGATTGATGATAAATCCGGCGATATCGGTTTCGGTGAGGGTTTCCCATGTCAGGGTAAGCGTGGTCTTTTTCAGGCTTGCATTGAACGAAGCAAGCTCAATATATCCTTCTTGCGCAGGAGGTTCGGGTTCGTTGGCGATCACTTCGACCGGCTCAACAGCCGCTGAGATCAGCAGTCCGCCGCTGAACAGTTCGCTTTCATAATCATAATAAAGCATATCGATGCCGGGAATATAGGCCGGGAAACTTACGGTCCCCAGGCCGGCCGCAGCGGCTTCTATCGTCACATGAAGAAGGTCGGAAGGATTTTCCGGATCCGTGGATACCGCGGTATAGTAGGATTTGAAGGAAGGGAGGTTCCCGTTGAATGCCGAGGTAAAGGTAACCGCAAAGACGTCGCCCCGGGTGTCCGTTACGTTGACAAGGGAATACAGGTCAATGCCCATCAGCGGATCGGTTCCGGCGAGTATGCCGGTTTTTTCGATGCTGACCTTTCCGTTCAGGACGGCGCTGCTGCCGAATACCTCGGTCGGATAGGCCACATAGGCCATGCCGTCGCCGATGACGTCGCTTCCGCCGGACATCCAGACCTGAACATCGAAATCATAGACCGTCTTTTCTTCGGTATAGGTCGTGACGCCGTTGGAATACACTAAATTCAGGGTTCCGCTTTCGGCATAGGCAAAGGCCGAAATAACGATCAACGCAAGAACAAGCCGAACTCTCTTCGTTCCGCTCTTCACGCGTGTTGCCGGTGTGTGCTTCTCTCTCAACATATCTCTCTCCTTTAATTTTCTTCTCTCTCTCATTTCTCTCTTCTCTCTCATCGCAAGGAGCAAGGCTCTCAAAACTCTCTTCTCTCTCTCATTGAGGAGCGGGTCTCTCTCATTGCAGGACTAAAATAAAAAACAAAAACAAACAAAACAATACCCCCAAAGCGTAATTGAGCGAATGTTAAAATATCAGGGGACGGGAAGGGTGTTTTGAGGCCGGAAAGCGTATTTCTTAAGCTATAATTAATTCTTCTTTGATGCGATGTTGAATTTGATTTTCAAGTCTGAACAAATCTTCATTATCGGGCGTGAAACTGTAGTTTCGGTAAAGTTAATCGTGAAAAGTTACATTACGCGAGAAAAAAACGCCTGAACTTTATTCATAGTTCATTCTGGCGGTAAAATGCCGCAGGACGGGGGACTCATATTCGAATACCAGTCCCTTCAGCTCATGCCGCCGTTCATACACGGAACGCACCGCGCGGGCGACGACATCAAGGTGGGCGTAGGTATAGGTGCGCCGCGGAATGGAGAGGCGCATCCATTCAAAGGGGCTTTGCAGATTTTCGCGGGTCTCGGGATCGCGTCCGAGCAGAAGGGAGCCCACTTCAACGGTGCGGACGCCGGCTTCCAGGTACACTTCGTTGCATACGGCTTGTCCGGGGAAACGGTCAAAGGGGATGTGCGGACAGATCTCCTTGCAGTCTACGAACACCGCATGACCGCCCGCGGGATACTGGACGGGGATCCCCGCATCGCGCAGTGCGGTGCACAGATACCTTACCTGATCAAGCCGGTGGACCAGGAAGGGTTCTTCCAGCCCTTCTTCCAGTCCGACCGCCAGCGCTTCCATATCCCGTCCCGCAAGTCCTCCGTAGGTCGGAAATCCCTCATAGGGCACCGTCCGGACCTGGGCGGCGCGGAATAATGCTTCATCCTCGCGGATCGCGATGAACCCGCCGATGTTCACAAGTCCGTCCTTTTTTGCGCTCATCAGAAAAATATCCGCATGGTCGAACATTTCGCGGGCGATCTCGGGGATCGCCTTGTCCCGGCAGGCGGCC
>CALMFL010000220.1 GCA_937862595.1 uncultured Fidelibacterota bacterium | reverse complement strand
GATCGCCGTTGATGCCATGGGCGGCGATCACGCCCCGCAGATCACCGTGGATGGCGCATGCCGTATCACGCTCGAAACCCCCACCCGCCTCATCCTGGTCGGGGATGAGGAAAAGATCAAGGCCGAGCTTGCAAAGCACCGCTATCAGGCGGAACAGATAGAGATCCTGCACACCCCCGATGAGATCAGCGCCGGGGATTCGCCCTTAAAGGCGGTCCGGGAAAAGCCGAACGCTTCGGTCCTTCTTGCCGCCAAACTGCTGAGCGAGGGAAAGGCCGACGCAATGATCTCCGCCGGCGGCACCGGGGCGGTCGTCCTGTCCGCCGCGATCCATGTCAAACGCATCCCGGGCGTGCGGCGCACCGCCCTCGGGATCATGTATCCGACCCTCAACGTGCAAAAACGCGAACATATTTTTTCGCTGATGCTGGACATCGGCGCCAATGTGGTCAATGCCCCGGACGACCTGGTCCATTTCGCCTATATGGGCATCAGTTATAAGAAAAAGATCCTGAACGTGGAATCCCCCACCGTCGCCCTGCTGAACATCGGTGCGGAGGAACATAAGGGGAACGAGACCATGAAGGGAGCCTACAAGCTCCTCTCCTCCCGCCCGGATATTCACTTTATCGGAAATATCGAGGGCAACGAACTGATGAGCGGCAAGGCGGATGTGGTGGTCACCGAAGGTCTGACGGGCAACATCGCCATGAAAACCATGGAAGGCACGTCCGAAGCGGTACGGGCGCTGGGCGGGATGGCGATGAAGGGGAAACTGGTCTGGCGGCTCGGACTGCTCTGCCTGTCCGGCGGCATTAAAAAGATCCTGAAGGTCGCCAATTACGAGGAATACGGCGGGGCGCCGATCTTCGGCTACGACAAGCCCGTCGTAAAAGCGCACGGCCGTTCCACGGCCTATGCCTTTAAGAACGGGATCGGCGTGGCCGTTCAGGCCGTGCAGAACGATCTGATCGGGATCACGCGGGATTCCATCGCCCACTTCGAATCGGAAAAGAACGCCTGACCGTCTGCCGCAAATGGAACGGATAAATATTTTTTAAGAATATGAGAACATGAACTCGGCCTCGCAGGCCAGTTCATCCCCGACGAACGCTTTGCCGTAACCGGTGCCGAATTTCGCTTTGATCCTCGTCAGCACCGCTTCCAGGCGCAGGGTGTCGCCCGGGATGACCTTTCTCCGGAATTTCACCTGTTTAAGGCCGGCGAAATAGACGGTCTTTCCCTTGTTTTCCGGCACGGACAAAAAGGTAATGGCGCCGGTCTGCGCCAGGGCTTCGATGATCAGCACGCCCGGCATGACGAATTCGGCGGGGAAATGACCCGGAAAAAAGAATTCATCGGTCCGCACGGTCTTTTCGCTCACGGCGGACTTTCCGGGACTCAGCTTGGTTACCCTGTCCAGAAGGAGAAAGGGTTCCCGGTGCGGGAGAATGTCCTTGATCTGGTCGCGGTCCAGCATATTATTCCTCCCACTTTTTGAATATCAGGGTGGCGTTGTGCCCGCCGAAGCCCAGGCTGTTCTTCAGGGCGTAGCGGATCGCCCGCTTTTTACTGTGGTTCGGGGTGTAATCCAGGTCGCATTCGGGGTCCGGGACCTTGTAGTTGATGGTCGGGGGAACGATCCCCTCCTCCAGGGCTTTGGCCGTGATCACCGATTCGATGCCGCCCACCGCGCCCAGCGAATGGCCGTGCATGGATTTGGTCGCGCCGATGCTGATCCGGTAGGCATGCTCGCCGAACACGTCCCGGATGCCTTTGGTCTCCATGCGGTCGTTGTAATAGGTCGAGGTTCCGTGCGGATTGATGTAATCGATCCATTCCGGTTCCGCCTCCGCATCCTTGAGCGCCTGCTTCATGCATTTGATGATGCCCTCCGCCTTTTCATCGGGCTGGGTGATGTGGAATGCGTCGCAGTTGGTGCTGTAGCCGGTGATCTCGGCGTAGATCCTTGCCTTCCGCCGCTGCGCGTGCTCCAGTTCCTCGATGAGAAGGATGCCGGCCCCCTCGGCCATGACAAAGCCCGAGCGCTCCAGGTCGAAAGGGATCGAGGCGCGGTCCTTGTCCAGGTTGGGCGAAATAGCCCGCATGCTGGAAAATCCCCCGACGCCCAGCGGATTGATGGGCGCTTCGGCGCCACCGGCCAGGGCCAGTTCAATATAACCGTCCCGGATGTAGCGGAAGGCCTCGCCGATGGAATTCGTGGCGGACGAGCAGGCGGTCACAATGGAAAGCGCCGGGCCTTTGGCCTGGAACTTGATGGCCACATTCCCGCCGACGAGGTTCACGATGGAATTGGGAATAAAGAATGGACTGATCCGGTCGGGGCCTTTTTCATAGATCCTGCGGGTCTCTTCGTGGATCGTGATCAGTCCGCCGATGCCGCTGCCGACGAACACGCCGAAGCGGTCGTGGTCGAACCCGGCGTCCCCGAGCCGGCTGTCTTCAAAGGCTTCTTTGGCCGCGATCAGCGCCAGGATGGTCGTCCTGTCCAGGCGTTTTGCTTCCTTGCCCGGCAGGTGCTCCTCTATGTTCAGGTCCCGCACTTCACCCGCCAGATAGGGCTTCATGCCGCTCATATCGAAAAGGGTGATCTCCCCGATGCCGTTTTTGCCGTTTTTGGCGTTTTCCCATGTGGTCGCGGTATCGTTCCCGATCGGATTTACCGTTCCCAGTCCCGTTATCACCACTCTGCGTTTCATTGAACCTCCTAATTCATGATCAGGCCGCCGTCAATGTGAAGGACCTGGCCCGTAATATAGTTTGATCTGTCGCTTGCCAGGAACAGGACCAGTGAAGCGACCTCGTCGGCCTGCCCGCATCGTCCCATGGGGATCTGCTCCAGATATTTTTCTTTTTGTGCGTCGGTAAGCGCCGCCGTCATCCGGGTCTCGATGTATCCGGGCGCGACGGCATTGCAGGTAATGCCGCGTTTGGCGAATTCGCGGGCGACGGAACGGGTAAGGCCGATGATCCCGGCTTTGGACGCGGCGTAATTCGCCTGTCCCGCATTTCCCGCCACGCCGGACACGGAGCTGATGTTGACGATCTTGCCGTAACGGGCCCTGACCATGTGCGGGGAAGCCGCCTTGATCATGTTCCAGGTCCCTTTCAGGTTGACGGCGATCACCGTATCGAAATCCGCTTCGCTCATCCGAAGGATCAGCTGGTCTTTGGTGATCCCGGCGTTGTTCACGAGGATGTCGAGCTTTCCGTATCGTGCCACGACCTCCTCCACCAGGGCCTGTGCGGCCGCCAGGGAGGAAATATCCGCTCCCATAGGCAGGCAGGAAAAGCCTTCCGCTGTGAGTTTTTCGCACAAGGCAAGGGCCTGTGTTCCCGAGTGCATGTAATTGACGATGACGGTCGCACCCTTCTCTGCGAGCCGGGTGGAAATGGCCTCGCCGATCCCGACCGCTCCGCCGGTGACCAGCGCGATTTTACCTTCGACATTCATTCCGCTGCTCCCTGATGCTCCATGTAAAATGGATCTTTTCGTTAACTGATTGATATTCCCTTAAATATAGTGCCTTATCGCGAAGATACCTGCAATTTTTTTACAGGACCTCCAGGGCGTCCTTGTAGTCCGCGACCGGGAGGAAGAGGGATTCGATGATCTCCCGGACCGGCCGGACCGACCGGATCATGCCGGCGATCTGCCCGGCCATGAAGGAACCGGTCTCGATATCGCCTTCGAAGACGGCACGGCTCAGGGACCCCAGGGTCAGTTTTTCCAGTTCTTCCCGCGAGACCTTCTGCTCGGCCATGGCAAGGTAGTGCCTGGCCATGGGGTTTTTCAGGACGCGGACGGGCGCGCCGGTCTGACGGCCGGTCACGAGGGTGTCGATATCGTTGGCCTTAAGGATCATCTTCTTATAATTCTCATGGACCGGGCATTCTTCGGACGCCAGCAAAACCGTCCCGACCTGCACGCCTTTTGCGCCGAGGGCGAAGGCGGCAAGCACGCCCCGGTGGTCCCCGATCCCGCCCGCCGCAATGACGGGGATGTTTACCAGATCGACGACCTGGGGGATCAGGGCCAGGGTCGTCAGTTCGCCGATATGCCCCCCGGCCTCCTGCCCTTCCGCGACCACGGCGTCCGCGCCCGCCCGTTCCATCCACCGGGCCATGGCGCAGCTGGCCACCACGGGAATAACGATGATCCCGGCTTGCTTCCAGGCGGGAATGTACGCGGCGGGATTCCCCGCTCCGGTGGTCACCACGGCGACCTTTTCGTCCGTCACCATGGCTGCGATCTCCGCCGCGTGCGGATTCATCAGCATGATGTTGACCCCGAAGGGTTTGTCCGTCAGCTCCCGGCAGAGGCGGATCTTGTCCCGGACGCTTTCCGCCGTATCGGCGGAGGCGGCGATCAGGCCGAGTCCGCCGGCGTTGGAGACGGCGGAGGCCAGGCGGTGATCCGCGATATTGGCCATCCCTCCCTGGATCAGGGGGTAGCGGATGCCCAGCATTGCACAGATATTTTTCATGGCAGTCTCACTATAAGGTTAAGGAACAGGCTCCGTAGGTCAGTCCGGCGCCGAAGCCGACCAGGACGATCTTGTCATCCGCCTGCGTCGCTTCGTCTTCGAGCATTTCATCCAGCGCGATGGGAATGCTCGCGGCGGAGGTGTTCCCGTATTTGTGGATATTGATGAAGAACGATTCCAGCGGGATATCCAGGGCTTTGGATGCGCTTTTGATGATGCGGATATTGGCCTGATGCGGAATGATCTTCCGGATCATCGCCGTATCCATATTCCCGAATTCCATCAGCCCCCGGATGCTCGATTCGATCACCCGCGAGGCGAACTGGTACACCTTGGGCCCGTCCATGTTGATGTACTCGTCCACGTAAAGGATGAGGTCCTGGTCGCCTTTGGACGAGATGTTAAAGAGCACTTCCCGCGATTCGTCCTTTTCCAGGATCACCGCCCCGGCGCCGTCGCCGAACAGCACGCAGGTGTTGCGGTCCTTGTAGTCCATCACCTTGCTGATGACCTCCGCGCCGATGACCAGGGCGCTCTTGTACAGGCCGCTGTGCAGCATGCGTTCGGCGATGTTCAGGGCGTAGATGAAGCCCGTGCATGCGGCATTGATGTCAAAGGCCATGATGCCGGGCTTGTCCAGCCCCAGTTTCGCCTGGACCATGCAGGCCACGCTCGGACTTTTCAAATCGGGCGTGAAGGTCGCCACGATGATCAGGTCGATATCGTTCTTATCGTAATTCGCTTTTTCAAGGGCGTTCCTGGAAGCCAGGGTCGCCAGGTCGGAGGTCGTTTTTCCATTCGCGATACGTCGTTCCCGGATCCCCGTCCGCGAGGTGATCCACTCGTCGGTGGTATCCACCATCTTTTCCAGGTCCCGGTTCGTCAACACTGCCTCCGGCGTATAATGTCCGGTAGACACGATCTTGAAATGACCTTTATCAAATCCCATTGTTTTATCTCCTGTGTGTGGAATGTTCTCTTACGCTGTCGTTTCCTTTCTGCGATGCCGGGTTCCCGACCCCAATTTCACGGGTTCCCGGCGGGTTCATTTCCCTGTTCCGATTCCGGAGCCGGCAGGTTCCCGCACCGGTGTGCGGACGCCGTTGGCTCCATTCAATTTTCCTTCTGTAAAAGGATATCTTAATCCATAAGATGTACGTGTGCGCGGCGGCGGGTGGGCGGGCGGCTTTTTCCCCTGAAACGGACGGGAAATGACAGATCCGCTGACAGGATCGCAAGGGCGTTCACCGTGAACGGCCCGTTGATCCGCGATGATCTTTTTTCCCGCAACCGGACGGCCTCGGCCTGAATGTCCGGTACGGGAATTGCGTGTCAGGGTGTCGGGAAACGACAGCCGGATGCCCGGCATCCGCGGCGGGTCACGAAGCGTGTTCTTCGATATACCGCAGCAGGTCCCGCACCATTTTTAAGTTCTCTATTTCTGTTTCAGGGATCGTAATATCGAACGCGTTCTCAATGCTCATGATAAGCTGGATCGCGTCCAGGGAATCCGCCCCAAGGTCGTCCTGAAGATTCGCATCCAGGGTGACTTTTTCTTTCGGGACGCTTAACTCGTCCGCGATCAGGGCTATTAATTTGTCTTTCATTTTTCCTCCTTGTGTTTAAGGTTTTTGATGTTCTGATTGAAAACATAAAAAACCTCATCCCAAGTCTAATACATTTATCCTTAAATTGTCAATCATTTATTTAAGGTTTTCGATCCGGAGAATTGAGCGCCCTTCCCGGAGGCCCCGGGTACGAAGGCGGAAAACGCTGCGGGCAAGGGGGTTTCCCCTTCGTCGCCTCGTTCTCAGGACTTAGATTCCGGCGCTTCAAGATCGATCAGAACGATCGCGGCGGCGGTGTCTTTCGTGTGGCTCAGGCTCACGGAAGCGGCGCGGATGCGGATCCGTGAAAGCAGTTTTTCCGAGAAGACCAGATGCGGTTTCCCGCTTTCATCGTTCTCGATCCAGCTGTCCCGCCAGCTCAGCGTGTCGACATGGGAAAGCAGGACCTTCCGCACGGCCTCCTTCGCGGCGAAGCGCACGGCGAAATGCTGGGCGGAATGCGCCCCTTCCCCGCAATAGGCGATCTCAACCGGATGAAAATATTTTTCAAGGAAGGCGGGGTTCCCGATCGACCTTGCGACACGGGAGACGTCAATGATATCGATTCCTGTTTCGAGCATAAGAATTTGTTGTTTAGGGGTTTAGGGGTTTAGGGGTTTAGGGTTTAGGGTTTAGGGTTTAGGGTTTA
>CALMFL010000219.1 GCA_937862595.1 uncultured Fidelibacterota bacterium | reverse complement strand
TATCTTTCCAAAGACAACGTCACCATGATGATGAACGCCGCCGATGACGGAAATCTGGCGGATGTGATCATCTCCATGCTCAACGTCTCCGTCGAGGAAAAACAGCATATCCTGGAACAGCTGAACATCGGCAAACGCCTTTCCGAGACCTCCGTCATCCTGCAGCAGGAGATGGAAAAGGCCAAGATCGGCGAAAAGATCATGTCCGACGTCAAGGACTCCATCAACAGGAACCAGCGCGAATATTATCTGCGCGAACAGATGAAGGCCATCCGCAAGGAACTGGGAGAGGACGAGGACGAACGCATCATCGACCTTAAGAACAAACTGGAAAAGGCAAAATTGCCGGAAGACGCAGGCAAAGCCGCCGAACGCGAGATCGAGCGCCTGAGCCGCATGTCCAAGCAATCGCCCGAATACAATGTCAGCCTCACCTACCTCGAGCTTCTGACCGAATTGCCCTGGTCCGTCTCCACGGACGACGAGATCGATATCGCGAACGCCTCCAAGATCCTGAATGAGGACCATTACGGCCTGGACAAGATCAAACTGCGCATCCTCGAGTATCTCGCGGTGCGAAAATTAAAACTTGAAAACGACCCGGATTCCGCGGTAAAAGGCCCCATCCTCTGTTTTGTGGGCCCTCCCGGCACCGGCAAGACCTCCGTCGCAAAATCCATTGCGCGCGCCATGGGGCGCAAGGTCCACCGCATGTCCCTCGGCGGCGTCCGCGACGAGGCCGAGATCCGCGGCCACCGGCGCACCTATATCGGCGCCCTGCCCGGACGGATCATCCAGGGCATCAAAAAGGCCGGATCCAACAATCCGATCTTCATTCTTGACGAGATCGACAAACTCGGCGCGGACTACAAGGGCGATCCCTCCAGCGCCCTGCTTGAGGTGCTGGATCCCGAACAGAACTACAGCTTTTCGGACCATTATCTCGAGACCTCCTTCGATCTCAGCAAGGTCATGTTCATCGCGACCGCGAACTGGCCCGAGACCATACCGGGTCCCCTCCGCGACCGCATGGAGCTCATCGAATTTTCCGGTTACACCCTGCCCGAAAAAGCGCATATCGCCGAACATTTCCTTATCCCGAAACAGATCACGGAACACGGTCTGAGCGAAAAGGACATCCGTTTCACGGAAGACGGCGTCAGCGCGATCATTCAGGATTATACGCGCGAGGCCGGCGTGCGCGCGCTTGAACGCGAGATCGCCCACGTGTGCCGGAAAGTCGCAAAGGAAAAAGTCGAATCCGCGCACTTCCGGAAACGGACGATCCAGGAAAAGACCGTCGAGACCTATCTCGGGAAACAGAAATACTTCAGCGACCGGGCGGAACGCATGAAACGCGCGGGCATTGCGATCGGACTTGCCTGGACCCAGGTCGGCGGCGATATCCTTTTTATCGAAGCCACGAAAATGCCAGGCGAAGGCAAACTGCAGCTGACCGGCCAGCTCGGCGAGGTCATGAAAGAGTCCGCCCAGGCGGCGTTGAGCTTTATCCGCTCCAATGCGGCCGACCTCGGCATCGATGAACGTTTTGACAAACAATACGATATCCATATCCATATTCCGGCCGGAGCCGTTCCCAAGGACGGCCCTTCCGCCGGCGTGACCCTTCTGACTTCCGTTGTCAGCGTCCTGACCGGGCGCAAGGTCAAGAACGACCTTGCCATGACCGGCGAGATCACCCTGCGCGGCAGCGTGCTGCCCGTCGGCGGGATCAAGGAAAAGGTCATCGCCGCGCATCGCGCGGGATTGAAAACCATCATCATGCCGCAGCAAAACAGCAAGGATATGGACGACATTCCCGTTGAAATCCGGAACGACCTGAGCTTTTCCTTTGTCAGGGACATGACGGAAGTGCTGGATATCGCCCTGGAAGAAAAATAAGCGTCCCTCCCCCGTGACCCGCAGTTTCTGCGCGTAAGGATGTCACGGCATTCCGAAGCGTTCGCGCTTTCCGTCTGACAAGGTCCGAATTGCCAAATCCCGATTGCCTATTGTCAATTTCTTTCATATCTTTCGCCTGATTTGTTGAAACTGACACGCATAACTCACGGATAGCGTCACGCATTATGATCCAGCTGGCTGACATCTCGGTCCATTTCGGCTCCCGTCCCCTCTTTGAGCACTGTTCCCTTTCCCTTCCCCCCGGAAAACATTCGGGCCTGATCGGACAGAACGGGTCGGGGAAGTCGACCCTGCTGAAAATGATCGCGGGGCTCATGGAACCGAGTTCCGGACAGGTCGTTGTTCCCCGTGATACGAATATCGCCTATCTCCCGCAGGAGATCGCCTACAATGCCGCACAGACGCCCCTTCTTGCGGAAGTGCTGACCGTTTTCGAACATGTCTTCGAGATCGAGCAGCGCATGCGCGATCACGAGATCCGTATTTCGGAAACGCCCACCCCGCAATTGCTGGAAGAATACGACCGCCTTCAGGAACGTTTCCACCGCCTGAACGGCTACCAGTCCGAAGCGCGTACCAAAGAGATCCTGACCGGCTTGGGTTTCCGGGAGCCTGACTTCGATCGTCCCGTATCGGAATTTTCGGGCGGCTGGCAGATGCGCATCGCCCTGGCGAAAATACTGCTGGACGAACCCGACTGCCTGATGCTGGACGAACCGACCAATCATCTGGACATGGAAACCCTCGTGTGGCTGGAAGGCTTGCTGTCCTCCTACCGCGGGACGCTTATCCTCGTCTCTCACGACCGCTATTTCCTCGACAAGCTGATCGACAGCGTGATCGAGGTGGAGAACGGGAACGTCACGGTCTATTCCGGAAATTATACCGATTACGAGATACAAAAAGAACAGCGCATCGAGCATGAACTCGCCATGATGAAGAACCAGCAGCGCAAGATCGCCCACATGGAACAGTTCATCGACCGTTTCCGCTACAAGGCCAGCAAAGCGCGGCAGGTGCAGAGCCGCATCAAGCAGCTTTCAAAGATCACCGTCAAAGAGATCGATCATTCCGGCGCGCAGATCCGTTTCTCGTTTTCAGCCTGCGAACGTTCCGGCGATCCGGTCGTTGCCGCACAAAAACTGGCGTTTTCCTACGGGGCGCTCACGATCTGCGAAGATTCGGACTTTGAGATACGGCGCGGCGAAAAAGCCGCCCTTGTGGGCCCGAACGGCGTCGGAAAGTCGACCCTGATGAAACTGATCACCGGCGAACTGACCCCGAAGAGCGGTATTTTGAAACTCGGATACAATTTGACCATCGGGTATTTCGCCCAGCATCATCTGGATCAGCTCGACGGCAGGAATACGGTGCTGGATGAAATATGGAACGCCGCGCCCAATCTGCCGCGGGGCGAAGTCCGCGGATTGCTCGGCCGTTTCCTTTTTTCGGGCAACGATGTGGACAAACCCGTTTCCGTGCTGAGCGGCGGGGAAAAAAGCCGTCTGGTACTGATCAAGCTCCTGCTTTCCAAAGCGAACTTCCTGATCCTGGATGAACCGACCAACCACCTGGACATGCAGAGCAAGGAGATCCTCGCGTCTGCGCTGGACGATTTCCGGGGATCCGTTCTGATCGTCAGCCATGACCGTTTCTTTCTGGACATGCTGGTGACCAAAGTCATCCATTTCAGGAACCGGCATGTCAGGGAATTCCTGGGGAATTATTCCGAATATGAGCAAAAATTCCTGCTTCCGGACGCGGAAGAGGCGGAAAAGATGCGAAAGAGGGACACGGAGAACGATAAAAAGGCTCAGAAACGCCTGGAAGCCGAGGCACGCCAGGCCCGCTATCTCGCGTTGAAAGAGGTACGAAGCGAACTGGTCGGCCTCGACAAGAAGATCGCGGCCTATGAGCTCAGAAAACAGCAGCTGGATGCGCTCTTCATTTCACCGGATTTTAAAAACCTCTCCATTCAGGAAATGCACCGCTACGGCCGGGAGCATGAAAAGATCCTGCATCACCTGAGCGAGTGTGAAGAGCGCTGGCTGGAACTGCAGGAAAAACTGGAATCCACGGACTGATCATTTCCTTTCCCGCTGCGCCAGATGGCGGTCGCGATACCCCAGAAGATATAAAATACCGTCAAGTCCGACCGTCGAGATCGCATGACGGGCGTTTTGCTGGACCAGGGGTTTTGCGTGGAACGCGATCCCCAGCCCGGCGGCGTTGATCATGGGCAGGTCGTTTGCGCCATCCCCCACCGCGATCACCTGTTCAAGCTGAATGTGTTCCATCTGCGCGATCAGTTTCATGAGCTGCGCTTTCCGTTCGCCGTCCACGATGTCGCCGAGATAGTTCCCCGTCAGCTTTCCGTCTGCCACTTCAAGGTCGTTGGCATAAATATAATCGATCCCGAGTTTTTTCTGCAATTCCCTCGCAAAGAAGGTAAAACCGCCCGAAAGGACCGCGATCTTGTACCCGAAGGCTTTCAGCGACCCGATCAGACGTTCCGCGCCCTCGGTAATGACCAGCTCGTCCGCGATCTCCTGCATGACGGAGACGTCGAGCCCTTTCAGCAGGGCGACGCGTTTCGTGAAGCTTTCCTTGAAATCCAGTTCTCCGCGCATGGCCGCCTCGGTCACCTCATGGACCTCCTTGCCGACACCGTGCCGTTTCGCGAGTTCCACGATGCATTCCGCCTGGATCAGGGTGGAATCCATGTCGAAGCAGACAAGCCGACGGTTCTTCCGGTAGATGTCGTCGTGCTGGAAGGCGATATCCGCGTCAATGTCCTGCGTGAGATTGTAAAATTCCGACTTCATTTTTTCTTCGTCCGCGGGGATGCCCCGTACGGAGAACTCGACACAGGCCTTGCCGTTGTTCTTTTCGGGGTCCAGAGGCACGCGCCCGGTGAGCCGGTTGATGATGTCAATGTTCAATCCCTGCTTGTAAATAATGTTCGTCACCGCAGCGATCTGCTTTGCGGTGATCCTGCGCGACAGCATGCTGACGATATAACGCCCCTTCCCCTGCTGTTTCACCCAGTCCCGGTAGTCCTGCGAATGAACGGGATTGAATTTCACGCTAATGTCCAGGTCGTAGGATTTATACAGCAGATCCTTTAAAATATTGGACGTATGGATATCCTCGATCTCCACCAGCATGCCCAGCGACAGGCTGTTGTGAATGACCGCCTGACCGATATCGAGAATATCCGCCTTGTATTCCGACAGTATTTCCGTGATGCTGGTCGTCAGGCCGGGCTTATCCTGTCCGGTGATGGTCAGCAGAAGTACTTCTCTTTTACTCATTATCCCTCCGTGGAAAGCGTCTGCAAAATTACAATAGTGAAAATAAAACAGCGTAATGTACATTTTTTTTATTAAATTATAAAACTGATTTTTGATAATAATTTATCATTTTGCTGTGTGGAACGACAATGATTAGGGAATTGTTTAATATAACTAATTAATCAAAGGAGAATAGGATGAAAGTATTGATCACTGACGGTCTCAGCGCTCAGGGACAGGCGATCCTTAAAGAAGCGGGCATTGACTTTGACATTCACTTTTATGAACCGGAAGCCCTCGTCAAGGCCATTCCGGCCTACGATTGTGTTCTGGTCCGTTCCGCAACGACGATCCCGAAGGACGTGATCGACGCCGGCGTCAACTTGAAAGTGATCGCACGCGGCGGAGCCGGTATCGACAACATCGACCATGCCTATGCAAAATCCAAAGGCATCCCGACGCTGAACACCCCGGCGGCAAATTCCGCTTCCGTGGCGGAGCTGGTTATCGGGCACATGTTCGTGCTGGCGCGTTTTCTCCATTTGGCCAACATCACCCTGCGCGAAGGCAAGTGGGAAAAAAAGAAATTCAAGGGCATCGAGCTTGCGGGCAAAACGCTGGGGATCATCGGTTTCGGCAAGATCGGCCAGCTGACGGCGCAAAAGGCGCTGGGGCTCGGCATGAAGGTTATCGCCTGCGATCCCGTCGTTAAGGAGACCGCACTGGATGTCAGTCTTGTCGGGATGGACGCCGTGCTGGCAACGGCCGATTTCATTTCGCTCCACGTTCCCAAACAGCCGAAACCCCTGATCGACAAGGACGCTATCGCAAAAATGAAGGACGGGGTTTACCTAATCAACTGCGCGCGCGGCGGCGTGATCGATGAGGCGGATCTTCTGGACGCCCTGAACAGCGGGAAGGTCGCCGGCGCCGGGCTCGACGTCTACCTCAGCGAACCGACGGACAATCTTGCCCTGATCTCGCATCCGAATGTCTCCTGCACCCCCCATGTCGGCGCCTCTACGGCGGAAGCGCAGGACCGTGTCGGCGTCGAGATCGCCGAGAAGATCGTCAAGGCCCTGAAAGGCTGATCATCAATTATCAATTGCTTAAGATCAATGTTAAAAAGCGTCCCTGAAGGGGCGCTTTTTTCTTTAACGAACCATTCCCGGAATTTTCAACAATTTATCATTTATCAGGCAAACCCTTCTTTTTTTCAAAAATCCTCCGGTAAACGTGCGGTTAATTGAAATAATCTTGTCTGAAACGTCAAATTTATATTAGGTCATTGTATCGCATAAATGACTGTTATTCATATGATTATTGTTGTTTTATTTTGGTATTTCCGCTATTTTTCGTTTATCTACTTAAGGAGATGATCATGGTCAGGATCAAAGCATTCTATGGTATCCGTCCGCAGAAAGAACTTGCGTCGCGCATCGCCTCGCCGCCCTATGACGTGGTCGATTCCGCCGAGGCGCGGGAACTGGTCAAAAACAACCCTTACAGCTTTCTGCACGTGGTCAAATCCGAAGTGGACCTGCCCGTCGCCACCGACCTCTACGATCCG
>CALMFL010000218.1 GCA_937862595.1 uncultured Fidelibacterota bacterium | reverse complement strand
TGGACCTAACAAAAAGGGCCCTCTTGTTTAAGCAGGAGGGCCCGAAGGGTATCAGCATGAACAGCGGGTTGCTATTCTTCAGGTTTTTCTTCAACGACTTCCGCATCCTCAGCAGGCGCACCGGGCGTTGTTTCGGGCGCTTCGGCGGGTTCTGCCGCTTCAATTTCCTCTGCAGGGGCTTCGGCGGGCACTTCCGCGGCGGCTTCTTTCACGGCGTCTTTGCTTTTCTTTTCTGCGGCGGGTTTAACGGCGGTTTTTTTGTCGCCTGCCTTTTTCTTGTCCTTTTTGGTTTCTTCACCGAAGAAATCGACCAGCTGGAGCAAGACGATCTTTGCCGTATCGTTGGGGCGGAAACCGAGTTTGATCATGCGCGTATAGCCGCCCTGACGGGTAGCGTAGACCGGCGCGATCTCGTCGAACAATGCCGCCGTCGCTTTTTTGTCGCGGAGGATGGCAAATGCCAGCCGCCGGGCATGGGTCGTGTCTTTTTTTCCATATGTGATCAGGCGTTCAACCAGACGACGCGCTTCCTTGGCCTTTGCTTCCGTGGTTTTGATCTGTTTGTGGATCAAAAGGGAAATGGCCATGTTTGACAGCATCGCATTGCGATGACTGGCGCTGCGTCCCAGTGAATTGCCTCGTACTTGGTGTCTCATGATCTGCGTTCCTTATTTATTCACGTCTTTCATATAGGGTGCAATATCCATTCCGAACCGCAATCCGAGATTGTCAAGTTTTGCAACCAGTTCGTTCAGCGATTTGCGGCCGAAATTCTTGTACCGCAGCATTTCCTGTTCTTCTTTTACCACGAGGTCCGCGATCGAGCGGATATCGGCTGCCTGGAGGCAGTTATAGGAACGGACGGAAAGCTCAAGTTCGTCGATGCTGCGGAGAAGCTGTTTGCGTATCCGGAGTATCTCTTCGTCGATCTGTTCTTCCGGCTCAATGATGTTCTTGGATTTGAGTTCCGAGAAAGGCTTCAGGTGATGGATCATCATATCGGCGGCATAAGAAAGCGCATTGTCCGGGGTCATGGAATTATCCGTAAAGATCTCGAACATCAGTTTTTCAAGATCTTCCTTGATACCGGATTGAAGTTTTTCGACTTCATAGTTCACTTTCAGGATCGGCGAGAAGATCGAATCGACCGGGATCGTATCCACCGGGGCATCCGGGGTCCGGTTCCGTTCGGCGGGCGAATACCCGCGGCCGCGGCCGAACCAGATCGTCAGGCTGATCTCTTTTTCTTCCTGAATGTTCATGATATGAAAATTCGGGTTCATGATCCTGACGTTGGGATTATCGGCATTGAGATCTTTGGCTTTGATCTCTTTGGGACCCTGGAGTTTCAGATTGACCTTGACGGGTTTCGATTCAACAAGGTCGAGCTTGACCTGCTTGAGGTTCAGGATGATGGTCGTAATATCTTCCAGCACGCCTTCAATTGTTGAGAACTCGTGAAGCACGCCTTCGAAGCGAACCGCCGTAATTGCACAGCCCGGAATAGCTGACAGCATGATGCGTCGCAAAGCGTTGCCTACGGTCGTCCCGAAGCCGCGTTCAAGCGGTTCGATGGTGAACTTACCGTAGCTTTCGGAGTAGGAATCCCGATCTACTTTGATTTTATCCGGAATTTGAAAGTTAGGCATTATTTCAATTCCTTTTCTTTTATGTTATTTTGAATACAATTCGACCACAAGCTGTTCATTAAAGTCTTCCGGGATCTCGTTGCGATCCGGAGCCTTCATGAACACACCGGCCAATTTCGCCTTGTCGATGGACATCCAGGGCAAGGTATGATCGCCCTTGATCCGTTTCATGGAATCAAGGATGAGCGGGATGCGTTTGCTTTTTTCGCGAACGCGGATCTCAGAATTTTCCTTGACATGGAAAGACGGGATATTGACTTTTTGATTGTTTACCAGAAAGTGACCGTGGGTTACCAGCTGACGGGCGGCGCGGCGTGTGGGGGCAAACCCCATACGGTACACGACGTTGTCGAGGCGGGATTCCAGCATCTGCAGAAGAACGTGGCCGGTGATGCCGTCTTTCAGGTCAGCTTTTTTAAAGTAATTGCTGAATTGTTTTTCCAATATGCCGTAGGTGTACTTGATGCGCTGTTTTTCGCGCATCTGAATACCGTAATCGGACAAGCGTCTGCGTGAAGAAGGTCCGTGTTCTCCCGGGGGATAATTCTTGTTCATCCGTGTGAATTTGGGAGATTCGAAACACGGGTATTCTAAACGACGACAGACTTTGCCTCGCGGGCCATTAAATCTTGCCATTAATATTCTCCTAAACTCTTCGACGTTTGGGTGGTCTGCACCCGTTATGCGGGATCGGTGTTACATCCTTGATCGCAGTGACCTGCAACCCTGCCAGGGCCAATGAGCGGATCGCCATTTCACGGCCGCCACCCGGGCCGTTCACTCTGATCTCTACCCGGGCTAATCCGGCATCCATGGCTTCACGTGCGGCAACCTCGGCGGCCTGACCGGCGGCGAAGGGGGTGCTCTTACGTGAACCTTTAAAACCGACGCGGCCGGCGGTAGCCCATGAAATGGTATTCCCGTACTGGTCCGCAATGGTTATAACTGTATTATTGTAAGTAGCCTTGATAAAAGCGATCCCTTCCGGGTCTACTTTTACCTTTCTTTTCTTACGTTTAACTTGTTGTTGCTGTTTTTTAGCCAATTCAACCTCCTAAGGCGTAGCTCTTATACTTTACGTTTTTTCTTAACAGCGGCTTTCTTTTTGCCTTTACGTGTCCGTGCATTGTTCTTGGTGTTCTGACCGCGAACGGGCAAACCCCGGCGGTGGCGGTAACCGCGGTAACAGCCGATGTCCATCAAACGTTTGATGTTCATGGTCGTTTCCGTACGTAATGCACCTTCCACTTTATAATCATCAGCGATAACTTTCCGGATTGCGGCAACATGATCGTCGGATAAATCTCTAACTCTGATCTCCGGATCAATGTTCGCTTCAGCCAAAATGCGCATCGCGACTGTACGTCCGATACCAAAAATGTAAGTCAAACCAACTTTGACCTTCTTATCCTTTGGTAAATCTACACCTGCTATACGAGCCAATGTTTACCTCCTGATCAACCTTGTCGTTGTTTATGTTTACTGTTTGGACAAATCACCCGGACAACGCCCTTACGGCGAATGATCTTGCATTTATCACACATCTTTTTTACTGATGCTCTTACTTTCACGATATTATCCTTTCATTATCCATTTCTCTGGTCGCGTCCTCAGGCGCTATTTGTACCGGTATACAATGCGCCCGCGTGACAGGTCATAAGGCGACAGTTCAAGCGAAACCTTATCTCCCGGCAGGATCTTGATGTAATGCATCCGCATCTTGCCTGAGATGTGTGCGAGGACCTCGTGGCCGTTCTCGAGTTCAACCCGGAACGACGCATTCGGGAGAGTCTCCAGAATGGTCCCGTCCACTTTTATCGCTTTTTGTTTTGCCATTTTATCACATGCCACCTGTTAAAATTACCGGACCTTTATCTGTGACCGCGATCGTGTGTTCAAAATGAGCGGACGGCTGCAGATCGCGGGTAACGACCTTCCATCCGTCGGGCAGGGTGCGTACCCCCGCCTTGCCCATATTCACCATCGGTTCAATGGCGATCACAAGTCCTTCTTTCAAAACCAATCCGCGTCCCTTTTTACCGTAGTTCGGGACTTGCGGATCTTCATGCAGCCGCCGGCCGATGCCGTGTCCGACCAGTTCGCGGACAACAGAGAAACCTGCTGATTCCGCGTAGGTCTGAACGGCAGAGCCGATATCGGAAAGATGATTTCCGGGATGCGCTTTTTCGATCCCCAGCGCAAGACAGCGCTGTGTCACATCCATAAGTCTCTGCTTCTCCGGCGTCACATTTCCTACTGCGTATGTGCGGGCATGGTCGCCGTGGAAGCCGTGTATAAACGCGCCGCAGTCGATGCTGACAATATCGCCTTCCCGGAGGAACACCTTATCGCTGGGTATTCCGTGCACCACTTCTTCGTTACGTGAGATGCAAAGCGTGGCGGGGAAGCCGTTATACCCTTTAAAGGAGGGTTCGGCATGCTGCGAGCGGATATACGCTTCGGCGAGGGTGTCGAGTTTGCGGCTCGTCATTCCGGGTTTGATCCACGATTCGAGCATTACCAGGGTGTCGTGAACGATCTTTCCGGCGATCCGCAACAGCTCAATTTCCTCGGCCGTTTTGTAATAGATCATCTTAACCTTCTTGTCAATAAACTTAGAAGCGCCTTCTTCCTTTGATCCTGCCTTTTTTCATAAAGCCGTCATAGTGGCGCGAGATCAGATGCGACTCGATCTGCTGGAGGGTATCCAGCGCCACACCCACGAGAATGATCACGGATGTGCCGCCGAAAAAGCTGGCAAGGGCGTAATCGATGCTCAATACCTTCATCAGGATATAGGGCATGATCGCAACAAGCGCCAGCATGATCGCACCCGGCAGGGTGATGCGCGTCAGGATGGTATCCAGATATTCGGCCGTTTTTTTACCGGGCCGGATGCCGGGAATGAACCCTCCGTTCTTTTTCATATTGTCCGCCACTTCGGTGGGGTTGAATGCGATCGCGGTATAGAAATAGGCGAACAGCACAATGATGATGGAATAGATCACCCAGTACGGCCAGTTATCGACCGTGAACCAGCCGCGGTTCATCCATTCCACATCTCTGAAAAGCATTCCAATGGAATTGGGGATGAAAACGATGGTCTGCGCAAAGATGATCGGCATTACGCCCGAGCTGTTCACACGCAGGGGTATAAAGGTGGATTGTCCGCCGTATATCTTTCTGCCGACGACTTTTTTCGCATACTGTACGGGGATCTTCCGGGTTCCCTGGGTCAGGTAGACCACGAACCCGATCACCACGACCAGGATGACGATCAGGATGATCTCAACCAGAAGATCGCGCGCGCCGGCGCGCAGCATACTTATCTCATTCCCGATGGTAATGGGAAGCCGTGAGATGATATTGATCATAATGATCAGGGAGATGCCGTTGCCGATCCCGCGGTCGGTGATCTGCTCACCCAGCCACATCAGAAGCATGGTGCCGGCGACCAGGGCAATGATCGTCATGAACGTGAAGCCGAATCCCGGATAGGCCACGACGGATTGGTAATTCGCTTGTAAATTCTGCAAGTATTTTGCGACCGCCCATGCCTGCATGGCAGCCAGGAGAACCGTTCCGTAGCGGGTGATCTGCGTGATCTTCCGCCGTCCGGCTTCACCTTCGTTGCGGAGGCGCTGAAAATACGGGAACACACTGCCGAGCAAGGTGATAATAATGCTGGTGCTGATGTAGGGCATGATACCCAATGCAAATACGGTCGCCTTTCCCAAGGCGCCGCCCGCAAACATATCCCAAAGACCCAATAATGTATTGCCCATTCCCGATGCGGCCATCGCCAACAATTTGGCGTCGATCCCCGGAAGGGGGATGTGCGCACCGACCCTGCAGAGGAACAAGACAAACAAGGTGAAGAACAGGCGTTGCCTCAATTCCTGGATCTTGAACATGGAGCGAATGCTTTGCATCATAATACTAGCGCCTTTCCACCTGCGGCTTCGATCTTTTCTTTTGCAGTTTCGCTGAACGCATCGGCGGTAATTTCCATTTTCTTTGTCATTTCACCGTAGCCTAAGATCTTGACAGGTATGTTCAGTTTTTTGATAAGCCCATATTCAAACAGCACATCTGCGTTCACCGTCCCGACATCTTCGAGCAAATTCAAGGTCTGCAGATTGACGATCTGGTATTCCTGGCGGAAACGCTTATGCGAAAAGCCGCGTTTCGGCGTCCGGCGCTGAAGCGGCATCTGTCCGCCTTCGAACCAGGGGTGGTGCTTGGATCCGGTCCGTGATTTCTGACCGTTCATTCCCCGGCCGGCCGTCGTTCCTCTTCCGGAACCGGGACCGCGTCCAAGGCGTTTCGTTTTTTGCTTTACCGACCCTTCGGCGGGCGTTAATTTTGACAGACTCATGAAACCTCCTCTACATCCAGAAGATGGGGAACTTTGGCGATCATACCTCGTACGGAGGCGTTGTCCGGCAGGATCACGGTCTTCCTGATCTTGCCAAGACCCAGAGATTCAATGATCAGCCGTGTCTTGTGACGATAGCCGATCGTGCTCTTGATCTGGGTTATCTTAAGTTTTTTTGTTGTTTCAGTCATTTTAATTAAAAACCTCCTGAAGCGTAATGCCGCGGCGTTTGGCGACCGTATAGGCGTCTTCCAGTAATTCAAGAGCGCGCATCGTCGCTTTCACGACGTTATGCGAATTAGCGCTTCCAATGGATTTTGCAAGAATGTCATGGACTCCGACCTGCTCCATAATGGCGCGGACCGGACCGCCGGCGATAATACCGGTACCCGGAGACGCGGGTTTGAGCAGTACCTTTGCGGCACCGTATTTTGCGGTGATCTCAAAGGGGATGGTCCCGTTGATAATGGGAACACGGATAATGTTCTTTTTAGCGTCTTCGCGGCCTTTTGAGATCGCATCGGTGACCTGATTTGATTTTCCCAGGCCGATCCCGACATGTCCTTTTCCGTCGCCAATCGCAACGATTGCATTGAAACGAAAACGGCGACCACCGGTAACCACCTTAGCGACGCGATTCAGCTTTATTAATTTCCCTTCACTCAGTTCGAGTTCCGACGGGTTAATTGATCTCAATGCGTTACTCCTCATTTAGAATTCCAAGCCATTTTCACGACATGCATCCGCCAGGGCTTTGACACGTCCATGGTATATAAAGCCGTTCCGATCGAAAACAACGGCTTTGATGCCCAATGCTTTCGCCTTTTCGGAAATGGCCTTACCGACTCCGACACTGTACTCCGTCTTCGTTTTGTTCGCGAAATCCGCACGAAGGTCCTTTGCATAGGAACTTGCCGAGCAAAGAACTTCATGGGTTTCGTCGTTAACGATCTGAGCACTCATATGCATATTGCTTCTATAGACAACAAGCCGCGGACGTTCTGTCGTTCCGGACAGACGTTTTCTGATCCGGGTTTTCTTTTTGATCCGGGCTTCCCGTTTCTGTTTGCTTTTATCTTTCATGATCGATCCTTTATCGTGCTTTCGCTTTTCCGCTTGCTTACTTACCTGCGGTTTTTCCTGTCTTACGCTGGACCTGTTCGCCCACGTAACGAATTCCCTTGCCCTTGTAGGGTTCGGGCTTGCGGAGTTTGCGAATCTGTGCAGCCACTTCACCCACCATCTGTTTGTCGATGCCCGATACCTTGATGATATCGCGGGCAACGTTAAAGGTGATGCCTTCGGGCGCATCCATCAGTATCTGATGGGAAAACCCGAGGGACAGCAGCAGGCGTTTATTGTTCTTGACCTCACCCTGGAATCCGACGCCTACGATCTGCAGACTGATCTCGTAGCCTTCGGATACGCCGACGACCATATTGTTGATCAGGGCGCGGGTCAGTCCGTGGTAAGCTCTGTATTTCTTTTCATCGGAAGGACGTTCCACCTGGATCTCGTTCTGTTCCACTTTGGCGGTGATCCCTTCGGGAAAGGATTGCACGAGCTCGCCTTTGGGTCCTTTGACCGTGACGACATTATCTTTGATATCCACCGATACGCCGTTGGGTATGGGAATGGATTTTTTACCGACTCTCGACATAGTTATCCTCTCCTACCAAATCTTACACAGATATTCGCCGCCGACCTGCATTTTGCGCGCATCTTTATCGGTGATCACACCGTGGGATGTGGACAGGATGCCGATACCCAAACCGTTGTTCACGCGGGGAATATCCGTACTTTTTACATACATTCTGCGACCGGGTTTACTGATCCGTTCGATGGTATAAATGACAGAGCGGCCGTCTTCCTGATATTTCAGGTAAAGACGCAGCATGCCTTGTTTTCCATCTTCGATCAGAATAAAATCCTTAATGTAACCCTTTTCCTTGAGCACAAGAGATATCCTGGCCTTCAATTTGCTGGCCGGGATCTCTACCCAGGGATGTCCTGCTTTACACGCATTTCGGATGCGCGTTAAAAAATCTGCAATGGGATCTGTTACCATCTGTTACCTCTTTTTACCAACTTGCCTTTGTTACACCGGGTATTTCACCCTTTAAAGCCAGTTCACGAAAACAAATGCGGCAGAGGCCGAATTTGCGGTATACGGATCTCGGACGCCCGCAGCGTGAGCATCGTGTATACTCCCGTGTTGAGAACTTGGGTTCGCGCTTAGCTTTTGCTATCAATGATTTCTTTGCCATAGTGAATGTGATCCTTATTTTTCATTCCGCCGGACAAAGGGAAAACCGAAACTCTTAAGCAGTTCATAAGCTTCCTGGTCGGTCTTTGCCGTTGTCGTGAGCGCAATGTTCATTCCGCGAATAACATCTATCTTGTCATAATCAATTTCGGGGAAAATGATCTGTTCGGTGACACCGATGGAGTAGTTTCCCTGTCCGTCGAATCCCTTATCGGAAAATCCGTTGAAGTCACGGATACGCGGTGTGGCAATATTGATGAACCGGTTCAGGAATTCATACATATTGACCTCGCGCAGCGTGACCATGATACCGACGGGATCGCCTTTGCGGATCTTGAAATTGCTGATGGCTTTCTTTGCGTAAGTTATCACCGGTTTCTGGCCGGCAATGGTCGTCAGATCAGTCATCGCATGTTCCAGCATGGCCTTGTCGTCACGCGCCTTGCCAAGTCCCAGGCTCAGCGTGATCTTGGACAATTTGGGGACCTGCATCACATTCTTGTACCCGAAGGTTTTAACAAGATGCGGAATGATCTCTTTTTTATACATTTTTTGTAATGTTGGGATATCGTTCATCTTTTTTTACTTCCCTTCAGTCACAGTTTCGCCCGTTTTCTTTGAGTAGCGCACTTTGGAACCGTCATTCAGAATGCGGGTTCCAATACGGGTCGGCGTTCCGTTCACTACTAACATAACATTCGATGCGTGTACGGCAGCTTCTTTTTCAATAATACCGCCCTGAGGATTCTGCTGGCTGGGGCGGGTGTGACGCTTTACCAGATTCACGCCTTCAATGATCACGCGATTGGTCTTCAGGAAAACTTTCAGGACCTTGCCTTCTTTTCCCTTGTACTTGCCCGCGATCACCATTACCATGTCATTTTTCTTGATATGCACAGTGTTTCTCCTTACAAAACTTCAGGCGCCATTGATACGATCTTCATGTAGTATTTTTCTCTGAGCTCCCGTGCGACGGGTCCAAAAATACGGGTTCCGATCGGTTCACCCTGCGCGTTGATCAATACAACTGCATTTTCATCAAAGCGAATGTAGGAGCCGTCCGGCCTGCCTACCTCTTTTTTGGTACGGACGATGACAGCTTTGGAAACATCGCTCTTTTTCGCTGTTCCTCCCGGTATCGCCTGCTTGACGGTGACGACGATCACGTCGCCCACGCTGGCATAACGGCGACCGGAACCGCCCAATACTTTAATGCATTGTACAACTTTCGCACCTGTGTTGTCAGCAACTCTTAATCTACTTTCAACTTGAATCATCGCTTATCTGCCTTTCAACTTTGATGCTTTTATTTCGCTTCCGGCGCGTGATCGATGATCTCTTTGACGCGCCAGCGCTTGTTTCGACTCATCGGTCGTGTCTCAACAATGGAAATGGTATCGCCGATGCGGCAAGTATTCTCTTCGTCATGAGCCATGAATTTCCGGCTAAGGTTGATATATTTACCATAGACCGGATGCTTGATACGCTGCCTGACAAGCACCGTGACCGTTTTGTCCATCTTGTTGCTAACAACAACACCGATTTTCTCTTTACGATTTGTATACGTCATTACTGAACTTCCTGTTATTTACGCAATCCGAGTTCATATTCATGAATAATTGTTTTCAGCTGAGCGATCTCCCGTTTTACAAAACGGATCTGACCGGGATTCTCGAGCTGCTGAAGCGCGTGCTGGAAGCGCAGATTCATCAGAGCTTCCTCGTCATCGCGCAATTTAACAATCACTTCATCTTGTGTTAATTCTTTCAATTCGGCCTTCGATAACATTCTATTATCCTCCCAGTTCGCGTCTGGCGACCATTTTGGCTTTAATGGGTAACTTGTGTGCAGCCAGACGGAATGCCTCTTTGGCCATGTCTTCGCTTACCCCTTCCACTTCAAAGAGGATCCTGCCGGGTTTGATCACCGCCACCCAGAATTCCGGACCGCCCTTTCCTTTACCCTGACGGGTTTCTGCGGGCTTCTTTGACACCGGTTTGTCGGGGAAGATACGGATCCACATTTTTCCGTGTTTACGAACGATACGCGATATTGCGACACGGGCGGATTCGATCTGGCGGCTGGTCATCCAGCATTCTTCCATCGCTTTCAGGCCATAGTCTCCAAAACTGACCTTGGAACCGCGAAAAGCCAAACCTTGTCTGCGTCCGCGATGTTGTTTTCTATATTTTACCTTTCTAGGCACTAACATAGCTTACTCCGATTTCTGTTAGATTGTAGATACTTCGCCATTGCAGATCCATACCTTGATACCGATGCACCCGTAGGTGGTGAATGCCGTGACTTCGGCATAATCGATATCGGAACGCAGCGTGTGCAGCGGAACGCGCCCTTCGCGCATGGTTTCTTTCCGCGCCATTTCAGCGCCGCCAAGACGACCGGACAACTGGATCCTGATCCCTTCCGCGCCCTGGCGCATGGTGTTCTGGATGCTGCGCTTGAGGATCCGCCGGAACGGCATTTTCTTGACCAGCTGCTGTGCGATGTTCTCGCCGACCAGATGGGCGTTCAATTCCGGTTTCTTAATCTCTACAACATTTACGTTTACGTCAAATTGGGTCAGCTTTCTGATCTCTTCGCGCAACTGATCCACTTCCTTTCCCTTGGCGCCGATCACGACTCCCGGACGGGAGGTGTACAGCGTAATGGAAATTGCCTTGGATGTCCGTTCAATTTCAATTTTCGAGATCCCGGCGTTTGACAAGCGTTTATTCAAATATTTGCGCAACATGAGATCTTCAGTGAGCTTTGCGGCGAAGTTGCGCTCATCGTACCAGTTTGAGAGCCATTCCCGGGTAATACCCAGACGGAAACCGTAAGGATGTGTTTTCTGACCCAAGGTTTACTCCTTATCTTTCGTGTCGTTCTTAACGTCGTCCGCCGGAGTACCGACAACGATCGTTAAATGGCATGTGCGTTTCCGGATCATGTAGGCGCGTCCCATGGAACGGGGACGGATACGTTTCATGACCGGACCCTGGTTGACCAAAGCTTCCGTGATGATCAGTTCATCCGGGTTGACTTTCGCGCCTTCTTCGGTATTCCGGAGATTGGAAACCGCGGAACGGGTCGTGAGTTCAACGATCTTCGCTGACTTCTTCGGCATGAGACTCAGCATGTTCAGTGCGCTGTTCACTTGCTTTCCCCGTACCATGTCGAGCATGGGCTTCATTTTTTTAGCACTGTGCCGTATGTACTTGTTTACTGCGCGAGCTTTCATTATTTACCTATCTCTTATTTATGACTTATGTCCACGGAATGTACGGGTCGGAGAGAATTCTCCCAACTTATGCCCCACCATGTTCTCTGTAACGTAGACGGGAATAAATTTCGTACCGTTATGCACTGCAAAGGTGTAGCCGACAAAATCCGGCGTGATCGTGGACCGGCGGGACCAGGTCTTAATGACCTTCTTTTTCCCGGTTGACATCATTTCATCGACTTTTTTCTGCAGCGACCCGTCGATATAAGGACCTTTTTTTAATGACCTAGGCATATGTGTTCACCTTTACTTTTTCTTCCGGCGTGAAACAATGTACTTGTCACTCGGATTAGTTTTCTTGCGGGTTTTATATCCTTTGGTCGGCTTTCCCCACGGGGTGACGGGATGTCCTCCTCCGGAGGTCTTTCCTTCACCACCGCCCATGGGGTGGTCAACGGGGTTCATTGCCACGCCGCGAACTTTCGGGCGTTTGCCCAGCCAGCGGCTGCGGCCTGCTTTCCCCAGCGTTACATTGGAATGGTCTTTGTTCCCGACTTCGCCGACAGTGGCAAGGCACGTTTCAAGGATCAGGCGAATTTCACCCGAAGGTAGCTTGATGGTCACATATTTGCCTTCTTTTGCCATGATCTGTGCGCCGGATCCGGCACCGCGTGCGATCTGTGCGCCTTTCCCGGGTTTCATTTCGATATTGTGAACCTGGGTGCCTGCCGGGATGTTCATCAGGGGCAGCGCATTCCCGCGCTTTACGGGGGCTTCCGGACCGGATATCAGCTGATCGCCGACATTAACGCCCTCGGGACTGAGGATATAGCGCTTCTCGCCGTCCGCATACACGAGCAGAGCAAGGTTGGCCGAACGGTTGGGATCGTATTCGATCGCGGCAACGCGTGCCGGTATGCCGAACTTGTCGCGTTTGAAGTCGACCATGCGGTAATTGCGTTTATGACCGCCTCCGCGTCTGCGTGAGGTGATCCGCCCGTTATTGTTCCGGCCACCGCTTTTCGGATTCGGTTTCAGCAGTGATTTTTCCGGTTCTTTCTTGGTCAGTTCGTCAAAGACCAGCGTGGTTTTGAAACGTTGACCCGGAGTGTGCGGTTTGTAGCTCTTTAAAGCCATAGTATTCCTATTCCTATTCTTTAAACGGCAGTTTCGCCTTCAAAGAAATCAATGCGGTTTCCTTCGGCAAGGGTTACGATGGCCTTTTTCCAGTCCGACCGTGCTCCTTCTGTCCGGATAACGCGCCCGCCGCTGCGAACGGTCATTGATTTCACTTTACCTTTTCTGTTCATCGTTGCAACGTCCTTTACGCTGACCTTGAAACGATCTTCTATCGCCTTCTTGATCTCGATCTTATTCGCATCGGGAGAAACAACGAAAGCATACTTGCCCTGTTCTTCCCCCATGACGCTGATCTTCTCTGTCAAGATCGGCCGAATGATGATATTCTTCTTCTTCATCTGCTTGCCATATCCTTATTTAAGAGCCTCGTTGATGGTCTCAACCGCGGATTTCTCAATGACAAGTGTTTCACAATCCATGATCTCATAGGTCGAGGCGCGTTCGGCAGACACGATATATACATTGGGAATATTCCGGGCTGCCAAATAGACGTTCTCAAGGACCTCGTTCACCAGGATAGTCAATTTCTTCCCTGTCAAACCCAGGTTCGCCAAAACAGCAGTAAGACTTCTGGTTTTGGGTTCATTCAGATTCAGGTCGTCAATGATAAGAACGGCGTTATCCTTCATCTTCTGCGACAAGGCGCTGCGGCGTGCAAGGCGTTTGACCTTTTTCGGCAGCTTTGTCGTGTAAAGATGCGGTTCGGGACCGAACGCACGTCCGCCGCCGACCCATACGGGTGAACGGCGGGAACCCGAGCGGGCCGTTCCGCGGCCTTTCTGCTTCCAGGGCTTTGCGCCGCCGCCGGAAACTTCGCCGCGTGTCTTGGTCTTATGCGTTCCCTGACGCATGTTCGCAAGTTCGGCCTTGACAGCAAGGTACATGGTATGTTCATTGGGTTCGATACCAAATACTTCCTGCGCCAGTTCCGCTTTCTTATCTAATTTTTCACCGTTGGTGTTAAAAACATCCAGCTTCATGACATCTCCTCCCCTTTAACAATGTGAAGGATCCCGTTGCGTGATCCGGGTACGCTGCCTCTGACCAGCAGGATGTTCTTATCGGGACGGATCTCGACCACTTCGATGTTCCGTACGGTGACATTTTCATTTCCCATCTGACCGGACATGCGCATCCCCTTCCAAACGCGGGAGGGCGAGGAACTTGCGCCGATCGAACCGGGAGCCCGCAAGCGGTCTTTCTGACCGTGAGATTTCGGACCGCCGCTGAAATTGTGGCGTTTTACCGTTCCCTGAAATCCTTTTCCCTTGGATTTCCCGGTTACGGAGATCATGTCGCCTTTTTTGAATATGTCAACATGGACTTCATCACCGACCTTCAAGCTGCCAACTTCGTCAAGACGAAACTCTTTTAATGTTCGGAGTACCTTGCCGGCGCCTTTCAGATGCCCGAGTTCAGGTTTTGTGATCACCTTTTCGCGGACTTCGTCAAAGCCGACCTGAACTGCCGTGTAACCGTCAGTTTCGTCCGTTTTGATCTGTGTTACATAGCAAGGCCCGGCTTCAATGACGGTTACCGGGATATTCCGGCCGCGTTCATCGAAAATGCGGGTCATGCCAATTTTTTTTCCTATGATTCCGTTCACAGTTTTACCTTTTTCTATTCATAGGACCGCCTTGTGTTACATCAGGACGATCCGGGATGTTTGGGGGTTCTGCTAAACCTTGATTTCAATATCCACGCCGGCAGGGAGATCCAACTTCATCAGTTCGTCGATGGTTTTCGTCGTGGTATTCAATATTTCAACAATGCGCTTATGGACCTTGATCTGGAACTGCTCCCTTGATTTCTTGTCCACATGCGGTGAGCGGTTGACCGTTACCACCGAACGTTTTGTAGGTAACGGGATGGGGCCTGAAATGATCGCCCCGGTCGCTTTGGCGCGCTGAACAATTTTCTCGGTCGATTTGTCGAGAAGATTGTGGTCGTACGACTTAAGCGCAATGCGTATTTTTTGTCCTGCCATAATGCTGTTTGCCTTTATTCAATGATCTCTGTTACCACGCCGGCGCCTACGGTGCGTCCGCCTTCGCGGATCGCGAACCGAAGTTCCTTTTCCATCGCGATCGGTACGATCAGGTCAACCACCGCTTCGATGTTGTCGCCGGGCATGACCATTTCAACGCCCTCGGGCAGCTTGATCGAGCCCGTCACGTCCGTCGTGCGGAAATAGAACTGGGGACGGTATCCGTCCATGAACGGCGTATGGCGTCCGCCTTCCTCTTTCTTCAAAACGTAGAATTTCGCCTTGAATTTCGTGTGGGGCGTGATCGATTTCGGTGCCGCGATCACCATGCCGCGACGCAGCCATTCCTTGTCGATACCGCGCAGCAGCAAGCCCGCGTTGTCTCCGGCTTCGCCGCGGTCCAGCAATTTGCGGAACATCTCGACGCCCGTGACCACCGTCTTCTTCGACTGCTTCTCGATACCTACGATCTCTACCTCTTCGCCCACCTTGACCACGCCGCGTTCGATTCGGCCCGTGCCGACCGTCCCGCGTCCCGTGATCGAAAATACGTCCTCTACCGGCATTAAGAACGGCTTGTCGATCGCACGTACCGGCTCGGGAATATAGTTGTCCACCGCATCCATCAGTTCCCGGATGCTCTTCGTCTTCTCTTCGTCATCCGGATTGTTCAGCGCTTCCAGCGCAGAACCGCGGATGATCGGAACTTCGTCACCGGGGAAGTCGTAGGCGCTCAGCAATTCGCGAAGCTCCATCTCCACCAGCTCCAGCAGCTCCGGATCGTCGACCATATCGACCTTGTTCATGTATACCACGATGAACGGCACGTTCACCTGATGCGCCAGCAATACGTGCTCGCGCGTCTGGGGCATGGGGCCGTCCGCCGCACTCACCACCAGGATCGCCCCGTCCATCTGGGCCGCTCCCGTGATCATGTTCTTGATGTAATCCGCGTGTCCCGGACAGTCTACGTGCGCGTAATGGCGCTTGTCCGTGGAATATTCCACGTGCGCCGTCGCGATCGTAATGCCGCGTTCCCGTTCTTCGGGCGCGTTGTCGATACTGTCAAATGAACGAAATTCCGCATTACCCGACTTGGCCAATACGCGTGTAATAGCCGCCGTCAACGTCGTCTTGCCGTGATCCACGTGACCGATCGTTCCTACGTTCACGTGCGGTTTCGTGCGTTCATATTTTGCTTTAGCCAT
>CALMFL010000217.1 GCA_937862595.1 uncultured Fidelibacterota bacterium | reverse complement strand
AGCTCAAGATCGACGGCAACGGACTGAGCACGGGCATTTATTTTGTGCATGTCCGGGTGAACGACGTGATGCGGGTGCAGAAAATTGCGTTAATGAAATAATTGATGCATTCGTACGGAACAGGCATGCCTGTTCCGTACACGCGCACAAAGAAGACATGATATCCCTTCCCGTGAAAATGGGGAGAGTTTTTTTATTGCCCAGGTATGAGGTTTAAACCCTTTGAATTTTCCTTCATCGGCATATTATTCTATATTATAACAAAATTACTATATGATTTACTTCTTGCATAACTTACCTGAAAATATTATTTTATTTAAAGATAAAATTTGGAAAGATCAGTCGTTAGAATGCTATGAGGAGTTAAAATGAAAAAGCTCTTGCTACTATTGGTGATTTTATTCGTTTCCGGAAGTTTATTTTCGCAAACGGCAACCGAACCGGCATTCGGAGACGGTTCTCTGGATGATCCGTATCAGATCGCTTCACTGAATAATCTGGTATGGATCGCAAGCGATACCAATCGCTGGGATAAGCATTACATTCAAACGGTCGATATCGATGCCTCCGGAACCGCCGCATGGCCGGGAGGAGAAGGATGGACGCCCATCGGTTATCTTGTCGGCCTGCCCAGTCCCGACAACCGTCCTTTCAAGGGCTCTTATAACGGACAGAACTATAAGATCAGCGGACTTTTCATGAACCAGCCCGCCGATTCAAGCGTCGCGTTTTTTGGCATGACGGGGGGCGCCACCCTTGCCAATATTGTCCTGGAAGATGTCGATATTACCGGGGGAACCGCTGTCGGGGCTCTTGCAGGATGGCATTTGACATCAACGGTCACACATTGTTCGTCTTCCGGAAGCGTTACCGGTCAAGAATTCACCGGGGGCCTGCTGGGATTATGCGGCTTCACTTCCACCGTTGAAAATTCAAGTTCGAGCTGTACCGTTACCGGGGAAAACGATCGCACAGGCGGACTGGTCGGGATGCTGTACACTTCCTGTGTCATCAACAATTCCTATACGGACGGCAATGTCCTGGGCGCGGAATATTCCGGCGGGCTTGTCGGATTCAGTTTTGAATCCGAAATAAATTATTCCTTTAACCTTGGAGCTGTGTCCGG
>CALMFL010000216.1 GCA_937862595.1 uncultured Fidelibacterota bacterium | reverse complement strand
TTTTTAAGGGCTTCCATACGCTCTGCTTCGTTCCTTTTCCTTCAGGGTCATTCACGAATGAACCAATTTCACGCACAATGAAAAGAAAACTTGTCACCGGTTTTTTTGCCGAAAAGGAAGATAATTATTCTGCCGGTGCGTTCCATTTTCTAACTCCAAAAATTACCTGATCGGAATGCGCTTATTTTTTCGCATGCGTGATGAGCGGTTTCTGTCCGCGATCGCGCGTTTTGAAACTGTTCACGATGGATTCGGCGTTCATAAAGGGGACGGTCAGGAACGAGAAATTATCCATGATCTGGATGTCGGAGATCTCCCTTACTTTCAGCGGCGCCGTATCCATGATCAGCTTGATCAGGCGTTCCGGATTCATCTTGTCCTTTTTTCCAAGAGCGACGAAAAGGCGCGCTTTTCCTTCCGTATCCAGCTCCCGTCCGTTCGTATGATATTCCTTCACCTTGCCGTAGGCCTCGGGGTTCAGCTCGTCGCCGAAAGCGTAATGCAGCAGGGATGCCAGCACCTTTGAGGGTTTGCCGGTTTCCAGCAGCTGTTTTGCCCAGGTAAAGTATGCGCCGTCGATCTCTTCTTCGTTGATCGCGTTCAGGTCTTCCGTGATCTTCTTTTTCTTGGCGATGATGATGTCAACGGCGGAAGGCACCTCCGAACGGGTGATGCGGTTCTTTGTCATCCGCTGGATGAACATAAGTTTCGAGTATTCGCTGGGAGTGATAAAGGTGATGGCGGTACCTTCGTTCCCGGCCCTTCCGGTACGGCCGATGCGATGGATATAGGCTTCGGGATCGTGAGGCAGCGAATAATTGATCACATGGGTGAGATTGCTGACGTCGATCCCCCTGGCGGCCACATCGGTGGCGACAAGGATATTGATGCTCTGTTTTTTAAAGCGGTTCAGGGTCCGTTCGCGCTGAGCCTGGGAAATATCGCCGTGGATCGCTTCGGCGTCGTATCCCCTGCCCAGCAAATTGGATACCAGAACGTCCGCGTCCTGCTTGGTCCGGCAGAACACCAGCCCGTAAAATTCTTCTTCAAAGTCGATGATCCTGCAGAGGGTGTCGAATTTATCGGAAGCCTTCACTTCAAAATAGATCTGTTCGGTGAGATTGGTGATCTGCGCTTCTTTTTTCGCGGTCAGCATCTCGTACCCGTTCATGTATTTCCGTGCGAGTTCCTTGATCTTGTCGGGCATGGTGGCCGAGAACAGCAGGGTGCGCTTATGGGGATTGGTATGCTTCATGATCTCTTCCATATCCTCAATGAACCCCATGTTCAGCATTTCGTCCGCTTCGTCCAGGATGAGATGTTCGATCATATGCAGATCGAGCGTTTTGCGCTTGAGGTGATCGATCACCCGTCCCGGCGTTCCCACAATGATGTGCGCGCCGGTCTTCAGCCGCCGCAGCTGCTGGTCGATGGACTGGCCCCCGTAGATGGGGAGCGTCCGTATTTTCTTTTCTCCGCGCAGGGAGTGGATCTCTTCGGCGACCTGGATGGCCAGTTCGCGGGTGGGGGTCAGGATCAGGGCCTGAACGCGCGGGAGTTCCGTCTTGATCATCTCGATCAGGGGAAGGCCGAACGCGGCGGTTTTGCCGGTGCCGGTCTGCGCCTGCGCGATGATGTTTTTATCGTCCCTCAGCATGACCGGAATGGTCATGGCCTGGATGACGGTCGGCTCTTCAAAGCCTTTCTGGTTGATCGCGGCTAAACTGCCGGCGGACAATCCCAGATCATTAAATGTCAATTTGCTCGTCATAATGTCTCTTTTCTGTTAAAAATCCATTCCCGTCGGGGGAATGTGCGAACATACACTACAAACAGGCAAAAAGATACGAAAATATGAACTTTCTTCACCTCGCTTAAACATGGAATAAGTCTCTCGATATATGAGAGTTATGGCTTAATGGACCCGGGATGCGGGGGTGCGCCGGAAAGCCGCGGCTGCGGTGCGTGCATGAAAAAAAGGCCGCCTTGCGGCGGCCTTTGCATGTGACAGGAATGTAGCGGATGATCAATAGGCGGACCAGCCTCCGTCGGCGACCAGAACGGTCCCGTTGATGAAAGCGGATTCGTCCGTGGCCAGGAAAAGCGCAGCCTTTGCGATCTCTTCGGAACTGCCGAAGCGGGGATTCAGCGCCATGCCGGGCATGATGCGTTCATTGACGATCACCGGAAGGTGCTCCATATCCAAGCCTTCGGAGATATTGGTCGCAACGCCGCCGGGAGCGATCGCATTGCAGCGGATGCCGGTCTTGCCGTACATATAGCCGGTGTTTTTGGTCAGTCCGACCAGAGCGTGCTTGCTGGCGGTATAGGCGGCGCCGGCGCGGCCTCCGTTCAATCCGCCGATCGAGGCAATGTTGATGATGATGCCGGAGTCCTTTTCCAGCATGATCTTCAGGGCCAGCCGCATGGCCTTCATCGGACCGGTGACATTGATGTTCATGACCCTATCCCAGGTTTTGTCATCCAGGTCGGCGACCGGGGCGAAATTATCCATGACGCCCGCATTGTTCACCAGAATGTCCAGCGTTCCGTAGTGTTTCACGGCGGCCGAGATCATCATCTCAATATCCGCGTCCTTGCTCATGTCGGCGATCAGCGCGGTGACTTCGCCGCCGGCCTGCCTGATCTCTTTTTCCAGGGTGCCGAGGCGCTCCCGGTTGACATCGGTCGCAACGATCTTTCCGCCTTCCTGCGCGAATAAAACGGCGGTCGCCCTGCCCATGCCGCTGGCGGCTCCGGTGATGAGGACTACTTTGTTTTCAAGTCTTCTCATGGTTTCCTCCTTCGTATGTGTTATCATTTTACTTTTTTACCAAATGTTATTTAATGCGCCGCCTCCCCGGATGTTCCGCTCCGGCCGGCGGCAGGATTTTCCAGTTTAGGGTTTTATTTATTATGCGCGTTTCATAGATTTGCAGGTGGTTTGAAAATTTAAAATTAATTCTGGAGTTCTTATGAAAAACAGCGTCCCCGAACGCCGGTTTGCCCTTCTTTTCATTTCTCTCACCGCCTTTCTCATCCCCCTGTCGGCAGACGGATGGCGCGAACGGCCGGACATGTTCAATCCCAGCGGGGTGCCCAGCCTCTCCTTCTCTCAGCCGCGTTTTGCGGACCTTGACGGCGACGGCGATCAGGACCTGATCCTCGGCAATTCCTCGGATAAGCCCCATTACATGACCAATGTGGGTTCCGCGACGGCTCCGGGCTATCTGCATATGGAAGATATTTTCATCAGCGTCGCCGCCCTTGACGCCGAAATGGGCGTATTCGGGGATATTGATAACGACGGCGATCTCGACATGGTCACCGGGGGCTATACCGGGATCAGCCTCTACCGCAATACCGGCTCGGTCTATTTCCCGGCATTTGAAAAGGTACCCGGCTATTTTCCCTTGTTCTCGGGGGTTCACAACCCGGTGCCGGACCTGGCGGACCTTGACGGCGACGGGGACCTGGACATGGTCGTGGGATTTTCCGAGGACGGATCGGTCCGGATCTACCTGAACAGCGGCAGCGATTCCCTGGCGGTCTTTTCGGACAGCCATATGACCCTGATCGGGGATGCGGGACTCTATGCCTATCCGGTGTTCTGCGATCTGGACAATGACGGGGACATGGATATCGTCTGCGGAAAGGACGGGCACGGTTTTATCTACTATCAGAATACCGGCAACGCGCAGGGCTTTGTCTATCAGGCGAATACCAGCATGTTCTCCGGCATCGGGGACGAGGGCTACTTCAATTCCCCCGTGATGACGGACATGAACGGGGACGGAAAAGCCGACCTTGTTTTCGGGACCGCCTCCGGTCCCCTCAGCTATTACCGCAACACGGGGACGGCCTCCGTTCCGGCCTGGACGCGGAACACGACGCTTTTCGGCGGCGTGATCGATATCGGCGGAGCGAGCAACCCCTTTTTCATCGATTACGACCATGACGGGGATATGGACCTGGCGACGGGAAGCCAGATGGGTGACGTCAAGTATATTGAAAATATCGGCACCGCCCGGGTGCCCTCCTGGAAAGCGAGCCGCACCTTCACGCCCTTAAAGCACTCGATCTATTCCTTTGTCACGCTGGGTGACGTCAATAACGACGGCTACGCCGATGCCCTCGTGGGCGATCTTTCGGGGAACATTTACCTGCATTTCCATACCGGCACCGCCTTTTCTTCGACCCCGGCCACGCTCTTCGCCCTGGGCGGATGGTCCTGCCCGCGGTTCATCGACATGGACCGGGACGGCGACCTGGATATTGCGGCGGGCAATGAGGACGGGCTGCTGTATTACTACGAGAACAGCGGCAGCGCCGGTTCGCCCGTCTGGGGCGAGATCTACGGGTATTTCGGCGGACTGGACGTGGGATCCGATGCGGTCCCGGCTTTCGCGGACATCGATTTCGACGGGGACTACGATCTTGTGACCGGAAACGCCTGGCGAGAACTGCGGTATTTCGAGAACCGCGACGGCGTCTGGGTCGAAGACACCACCGTGGTCGAAGGGATCGTCGGCGGGCAGAATTGCGCGCCCGCTTTTGCGGACCTTGACGGCGACGGCGATCAGGACCTGATCCTCGGCGATTACGGCGGCACCTTCGCCTATTATGAGAACACGCGTCCCGTCGTGGCGCTTGCCGAAAAGAACCTGCTGCCGGAACGCTTCGGCCTTGAAAATTATCCCAATCCTTTCAATCCGTCCACCACCGTCCGCTACCGGCTTTCCGCGGACAGCCGCGTATCGCTGTCGCTGTACGATCTCAGCGGAAAACTCATTCTGTTATTGCCGGATGACGACAAAACAGCCGGAGTTCATTCCCTGAACCTCAGCGCCCCGGACGGCATGTCCGGCGGGATCTATATTCTGCAATTGCAGGTGAACGGAACCCTCGCGGAAAGCAGGAAGATCACGCTTTTAAAATAGGGCTTTTTTAACATCCGTGTGAGTTTGGTTTGCCGGAGCGGAGAAGTCCGGATCCGCCTGAAGGCGCCCGCAAGGTCCTAAGCGCCGTCTTCCACATCTTCGATGATCTCTTCCCGGATCTCGCCCGCTTCGGGCGTGGGGTAGAGCATCCCGACGTGAAATAATCCTTCGTATTCACGATACGTAAAGGGAATTCCCAATTTCTGCGCCATGCGGTGCAATTTCCGGCAATCGGCCACCAGCACGTCGTGCGTCCCGACATACAGGGACATGGGAGCGAGACCTTTCAGTTCCCCGTAGATGGGACTGACGAGATAATGCCTGCGGTCCAGCGGTCCGGCATAGGCCTTTCCCGCTTCGATAATGGCGTCAATGTTCAGAATGGGGTCGTCCTTGTCCACCTGAAGGATCAGGGGATTGGTCATGGTGACATCCACGCAGGGAGACAGCATGATCAGCTGTTCCGGCTGGGGCAGACCCTTTTCAAGGAGCAGCTGCGCCAGGGCGAGGGTCATGCCGCCGCCGGCGGAATCGCCCATGACGGTAACGGCCTTGGGATCGGTCTTTTCGATCAGTTCGCTATAGAGCCTGAGCAGCAGGTCGAAAACGTCCGAAGCATGGTATTCGGGCGCAAGCGGGTAGTCGGGCGCGATCACGGCGGCTTTCACCTGATCGGCTATTTCGCCGATAAAGGTCCAGTGCGGCGGTAGGAAATTGTACATATAGGATCCGCCGTGAAGATAGAGGACGACTTTCTCCCCCAGATCTTTTTTCGGCTCGATCCGCCAGACATTGCGGCCCAGATGGTCATCGACGTCGATATCGTATTTCAGAAACATGTATTGCATTGGCCGTGCCGGCGTGCTGTGCGAAAGGGCGTTGATATAGTTTGAAAGCCGGTTGCCGCTTTTCATTCCGGTCCGGCGCATCCCTGTCTCGATCAGACGGGCAATGATGCTTGTTTCGGGTTTTGCTTTCGTGATCTTTGCCAGATCGCGCCGGGCGGGCGGCTTGGGAATAATGTCTTTCTTTTCGCACTGCCCGCGAAGCCGGTCGAAGATCAGATGCCGGACCTCTTTCCCTTCAGGGATAGGAAAAAGCATGCCGTCGTGGATCATGCCCTCAAACTCACGGTATGTGAGCGGATGACCGGCCGCCTCCGCCTTGTCCCTGAATTTTCTGCAATCCGGCATGAGCACGTCGCGGGTCCCGGTAAACAATGTGACCGGCGGCAGACCCTCCAGCGGGCCAAAGAGCGGACTTACCCGGGGATCGCGGGTATCGCGCTCGCCCGCATAGGCCTTCCCCGCCTCGATCAGACCGCCGACATTCAGAATGGGATCGGTCTCATCTACTTTCTGGATCTCAGGATTGTCCATAGTCACATCCAGCCAGGGACAAAGAAGAAAAAGCTGAAGGGGCAGATCGGTCCCCTTTTCTTTCAGCACCTGCGCCAGGGCCAGGGCCATGCCGCCCCCGGAGGAATCCCCCATGAGCGTAACCCGCGAAGCGCCTATACGATCGATCAATTCGGTATAGAGCGGCAGCATCATTTCAAAGACATCGTCCACGTTCTGTTCGGGAACCAGCGGATAATCCGGGGCAACGACGGTGCATTTCAGGTTCTCGACGAGCGCGCCGATAAAGAACCAGTGCGGCGGCGTAAAATTGACCGCATAGGCGCCCCCGTGGAGGTAAAGGATATGGTATTCGCTGCGTTCTTCCTTCGGGGCGATCGTCCAGACGTTCCGCCCCTTGAAAACTTTCACGCTGATCGCGAACATGCCGTCCATCAGCCTCGGCGGCCGCACGGGACGCGCCCGTTCCCGCATGGCGGTGAACGTGGAAAGCGTATTCCGCTCTTTCATGCGCGCCAGGCGAAGGCTGGCCTCCAGGATGCGCGTGATCAGGGGATTTTCGGATTGCGTGGGCATGGATAAATATACAAAGAAGAATGCGGGAGAAGAAGCGATAAGTTAGCGGCTGAGAACCGGGATTTTATACAAGAACGGCCTGTCCGGCATTGTTCTCCGTGCCGCGGGCTTTGCCCTTTACCATTTCACGACAATGCTCGCCGCAGTCAGGGGGTCATCGATATGCCAGATATAGTTCTTGGCGGTCTTGCCCTCTTTCTGCTTTTTATCGGCGTTCGCACTCAGCACCTTGAGCTTGTTCGGGACCTGCACGGTGAAGGTGCCCCATGTGCGGCCTCCAATCGTGCGAAGACTTTCAAGGTCCTTCTCCTCCAGACTGAATGAGGTGACGCTTAAGGTCTTGTCCTCGCCGGTTTCCATACTGAAAAGCTTGATGTCCTTGCTCAGAAAATGGCAGGTCTCCCCCGCCGGCTTGTCGAGACGCACGCTTACTTTGAACCGGCCTCTGCCGAGGTAATCCACCGCCGTGAATCCGGGTTCCTTTTTCAGCTCGGCTCCCTGTTCACGGACTTCGGCATCATTCTCCTCTGTAAAGGCATCTTTTGAGATCGCTTCCAGCGCCAGAATATTGCTCAGCACGCCTTCGTAGCTGAAAGTATAGCTCCCGTCCGGAGCGATCAGCACCTTTGCATCAAAATCTTCCGGCAGCCAGCAGGAAGAAAGGAACACCGCCGCCGTGACTGCGGCGAGGGAAATAAAGCGGGATCGTTTCATACAGGCCTCCCGGGCTTAAGGGATAAGAGGAAGAGATCGCCGGATGGAGATCAAGGCTGCCGATCCATCGCTTCCCCGGTTTGATCTTTTTATGTGATCGGAACCCCTTATTCTAATAATTAATTGCCTTATTATCAAGTAAATATAAATACTGAAGTTCCGGACCTCAGAAAAGGGTGTGCGTTCATCCGCTAGTACCGGGATCCCGGACGTAAATTTCACCTTTCCTCATTGCTTGTTTTTTAGTTTGATTTGGTGTAATTTTCACAAAAATGAGGCTTCAGATGAACATCCCGCTCAGCGATCTTATCACGGCCCTGCGTTCTCATGCGGATCCCCGCAAAGCCGGGGGCATGGAAGCCTACATGAAGCACCGCTTCCCCTTCCTCGGTCTGCAGAAAGAAGCCCGCCTGACGCTGACGGACCCTTTCCTGAAGGAAAAATGCCGGGAGAACGCGATCGACTGGGACCTGGTTTCCCTGCTTTGGGATCTGCCCGAACGGGAATTCCAGTACACGGCACTGAACTATCTCTGGAAAATGAAGCGGCAGCTCGGGCAGGCCGACATCCCCCGTCTGAAAGCGCTGATCGAAAGCAAATCCTGGTGGGATACGGTGGATTCCATTGCGCCGCTAATCGGGGAGATCGTCCGGCGGCATCCCGAAGTACAGTCGAATGTTTTGGCCGCCTGGATCCAAGATCCGGACCTGTGGGTGAAGCGGGTGTCCATTCTCTTTCAGCTGAAATACAAGCGGGACACCGATACCGCTTTCCTCTCTAAAGCCATCCTGGCAAACTGCACGACAAAGGAATTTTTTCTCAACAAGGCCATCGGCTGGGCGTTGCGGGAGTATTCCAAGACGGACCCGGACTGGGTGCGCCGTTTTCTGTCCGGGCACACGCTGCATCCGCTCTCGGTAAGGGAAGGCGGCAAATATTGTTAACGGACTGTCCGGCCGGAAGGAAAGCGTAAATGATCAAAGAAAAAGATATTAGCAAAAAGATCCCGCTGGCGGTGATCATGCTGTTCATGCGCCATCCATTCACACCAGCGCTGCTGTGGCTGCCTTTAGCCATCCTGCTGGTGGCGATGTTCACCCTGGGGCTGTCCCTGTTTGTCTCCACCCTGGCGGTCTATTTCGTCGACGTGGTAGACCTGTACAGCATCTTGATGACGGTCTGGTTCTACCTGACGCCGGTGATCTACCCGCTTGAGATCGTACCCGAGAAATTTGCGCCGCTGGTCGCCTGGAACCC
>CALMFL010000215.1 GCA_937862595.1 uncultured Fidelibacterota bacterium | reverse complement strand
ATAATGATAGCTTATATCAAATATATTCCAATACAGAAGATATCATTAATTGGGTCGGTATGACCAATATTGATGGGAAAGAATATTTTGCTATAGACAATGATGTATACATATATGACAATGAAGTATTCAACAAAGTATTTTCAATAGATTACGACAATTTTTGGTGGAAAGTATTTGGTAGAAATGAAAAGGACATATTTTTTCTTATGAGAGATGGTTATGTCCATTATAATGGTACGGATATGGAATATATCTATCAACTGCCTTCAGCAGATATGCGTTTTATTGGGGAGCCTTTGATCATCGACGATCATATATATTATTGTTTAAGGTATCCCGGACTTAATGAGCTCATTTTACATGGAAAATTGGATAATATTGATCAGGAATGATCTTTATGTAGGCCGGAATTGAAATTAAGGGGCCGTGTTTTGTTTTTTTGGCGGTTTTATTGCGCGTTCCGCGTCCGGGATTTCAAGATAGCGTGAGCGGGGGCTTTCCGGCTTCTAACTTCCGGTTTCTGACTTCTGACTGCCCTCCGAAGCTTCAGCGAAGGAGGGGCTTCTGCCGGACCGGACCGGTCTTCGGAATGTATTTCTTGCCGATAAATGATTTTTTGTTTGACATTGACTTTGAATTAGCTTAATATTTTTCTGTCTGTGACCCCGGTCACAAATCAACTAAGATCAACACCATGAATAAAAGTTTTCGTCCCCCTCTTGGGTAGCTCCTTTGGGAGCTACCCGCTTCCCTTCGTTTTTTTTACATGAATTTCCGGGTTTTTATTGTTATCTTCCCCACAACACAGGAGAAGCGAATGAAAATACACCTTATTTACAATCCCAATTCGGGCGGCGGGCGCGGGGGAAAACTCTACCCCCTTATCCACAAGGCTCTCGCGGACAGCGGCCATACGATCATTCCCTACCGCACGCTCTACCGCTTTCATGCGACCGAGATCGCAACGCATATCGATTTGATGAACACCGACGCCGTGCTGGCGGCGGGGGGAGACGGAACCGCCTATGAGGTGCTGAACGGTCTCATGCAGAATACTTCCTCGAAATCACATCCGGTTTTCGGGATCATCCCCGTCGGCACGGGCAATTCGTTTTCCTATGACCTGAACATGAAAAAGTGGGATGACGGTATCCGTGCGTTGCTGGGCGGGAAAAAACGCCGGGTGGACCTGATGCGGTTCACGACGGAGGGGGATGATTTTTACTCCATGAACGCCATTGGCTTCGGCCTGGTCGCGGATGTATCGTACCTGGGGAACCGTCTGAAAAAATATATCGGCCAAACCGCGTATACCGTCGGTGCGCTCGCCGAGATCATGCGCTTTAAACCCCAGCATACCCGGCTTGAAGTGGACGGGGCGGCATACGAGTATGACGGGGTCTTTACCAATTTCTCGAACTCCGTCGTGATCGGCGGAAATATGAAAATATCTCCCAACTCAAAGATCGACGACGGGGTGGCGGAATGCGTCGTTCTCGAGAATATGCCGAGAAAAGATATTGTCAAGGCCTTTCCGCTCGTTTATGAGGGCAGGCACCTTTCGATCCCGCAGCTGAAAGTCTACAGCGGAAAACATTTCAAGGTCGTGTCCGATCCGCCCAAGATCTGCAACCCCGAAGGGGAGATCTTCGGTGTCACGCCGCTTGAATTGCTTGTTCTTCCCAAAGAGATCGAGATGTTCACGCTTTGATCTTTTTCCTTAAGAAAATCTTCTGATTGAAAATCAAAGGGCCCGGTATTCCCGGGCCCTTTTTGCATATCCTGTATGTTTGTTTTTAACCTGAGTGCGTTCTAATCGGCAAGTGTGGCGATCATGACCGCTTTGATCGTGTGCATGCGGTTTTCCGCTTCATCCCAGACCTTGCTGTTCGCTGATTCAAAAACGCAATTCGTCACTTCCATCGCCGTCAGGCCGAAACGTTTGTTGATATCCGCACCCACGTCGGTAAGCGTGTCGTGGAATGCGGGCAGACAATGAAGGAAGATCGTATCCGGCTTGCCGGTAAGTGCCATCATTTTCGTGTTGACCTGGTAGGGCAATAAGAGCTTGATCCGCTCTTCGAACTGCGCTTCTTCTCCCATGGAAACCCAGACATCCGTATAAATGACATCGGCGTTCCGTACGCCCTCTTCAATATGGTCGGTAAGCAAAATGCTCCCGCCGGTTTTTTCCGCAATTTCCGTTGCGGTGCGGACCAGTGCGGTATCCGGAAACAGACTTTTCGGAGCAACAATGCGGAAATCCATTCCCATTTTTGCGGCGCCGATCATTAAAGAGTTCGCCATGTTGTTGCGTCCGTCTCCAACGTAGCTGAAAACGATCCCTTTCAAATGCCCCCGCTGTTCCTTGACGGTAAGAAAATCCGCCAGGATCTGGGTGGGGTGATAGGAATCGGTCAGACCGTTCCAGACGGGCACGCCGGCGTGCTGCGCCAGGATCTCCACCGTTTCGTGTTTGAAACCGCGGAATTGGATGCCGTCGAACATTCTGCCGAGAACGCGCGCCGTGTCGGCGACGCTTTCTTTCTTGCCGAACTGAACGTCGTTCTTTCCCAGAAATTCGGGATGCGCACCTTCGTCTACGGCGGCAACCGTGAAGGCGCAGCGGGTCCGGGTGGAATTCTTTTCAAAAAGCAATGCGATGTTTTTATGTTCCAGGCGGCGGGGAAAAACGCCTTCCTTTTTTTCTTTCTTTACCTGTTCGGACAGTTCGATCAGATAATGGATCTCTTCCGGCGTGAAATCCAGCAGGGTTAAAAAGTGCCGGCCTTTCAAATTAATGCTCATGTGCGTATCCTCCATACATATTATGCGCTAATATACGCAGAAGCTCCCGCTTTGTAAAACAGAGAAATCGTGAATCCGTTTTTTTCACGTACGGCAAAACAATGCATTGACTTGAAAAAAAATTCTTGTAATTTCGCCCCATGAATGAACTGCACCACTTACTGCGTCGCTATCTTTCCGTTCCCCGGTCGATCAAATTGCTCGTGACCGGGGCGTTTCTGCTGCAGCTTGTCAATGCGTCCTTCAATCTGATCCTGAATATTTACCTTCGCAAGAACGGCTATTCGGACAGCGTGATCGCTGATTTTACTTCCTACCGCTTCATTAGCATCCTGCTGTTCAGCATCCCCTTCGGTCTGATTATCAAGGGCCGCCGCCTGAAGCCCTTCATGATCGCGGGGGCCCTGATCGTTCCCCTCTCGGGCGCCGCCATGATGTTCGCGGCCGGCGCTCATGCAACCGTTCTGATCAAGCTGTGTTTTTTTATCGGGAGTATCGGGTACATGCTCGAGGGCGTTACCGCACTTCCCTTTATCCTGCGCCACGGGGACGAGGACACGCTGAGCGAGAGCATTGCGCTTAATTTTGCGGTGTGGAGCCTCGCCACGATCGTTTCGGGGCTCCTGATCAATCTTTTGTATTCCGCGGCCGCCCGCTTCCCGGCGTTCCATGCGGCGGAGTTCGAGATCCTGATGCTGTTCATCCTTCTCAGCAGCGCGGCGGTCTTTGTCTTTTCGCGTATAAAAGAAAGCGCCCCGGCTCCCGAACCCGGATCGTCCCTGTTCGGGCATTTGCGGCGATATCAGTGGAGCAGAATATTTCGCGGTTTGCTGCCTGTTTTTCTGATCTCGGTAGGTGCGGGCCTGACCATTCCCTTTATGAACCTTTTCTTCAACTCGGTCTATGATCTCGATTCGGATAAGTATGCCCTCATGGGAAGTGTGGCCGCCGCGCTTGTTTTTCTCGGAGGAATGATCACGCCGATCTTCCGCAGAAAGCTGGGTTACGGCTTGTCCATTGCGATCACGCAGTTCACGGCCATTCTGTTCCTTTTGCTGCTCGCGTCAACGGAGCTGTACAGCCACCTGGGGTTTGCCCTGTGGTTTGCCGCGGGTGCGTTCATCATTCGTCAGCCGCTCATGAACATGGCGTCGCCGATCACCAGCGAGCTGGTGATGAAATATGTGGGGCCCCAAAACCGCGAGCTGATCTCGGCGATCGAGACCGGTCTGTGGAATGCTTCGTGGTTTATCAGCGCAAAGTTTTTTCAGCTGCTGCGCGAATTGCAGCTTCCGTATTACAAAATTTTCATTATTACGGCGATCCTCTACAGCTTCGGCACCTTCACCTATCTGCTGCTCGTCAAAGAATATAAGCGGGAAATGAAGGAAAAAGGCTCGCTGCCGGGAGGGCCCGCTTAAGACCGCCTGATCTCAAGGGCGCGTTCATAGGCGGCTTCATAGCGCGCCGCGCTTTCGTCCCAGGAAAAGGACCGTTTCATGGCCGCGGCCTGCATCTGCCTGTAGTGTTCCTGCCGGTCGTACCAGGTGGATACGGCCCATCCCACCGTATCGTAGATCGCGCGGGAGGTGGCGTCGTAAAATTTAAACCCCGTTCCCTCGCCCGTGGATTCATCGTACTGCTCGACCGTGTCGTCCAGGCCGCCGGTGGCGCGGACAATGGGAAGCGTTCCGTATCGCAAAGAATAGATCTGATTCAGTCCGCAGGGCTCATACAGAGAGGGCATGATAAAAAAGTCCGAGCCGGCTTCGATCTGGTGCGCCAGCGCGTTGTCATAGCCGATCCGCACGCCGATCAGGCCGGGGTATTTTTCGTTCAGGGATGCAAAATAATCTTCCAGTTCCTTGTCTCCCGATCCCAGGATGGCGAACTGGACCTGCATGTTGTTCACGATGGCTTCAATGCTGTCCGCCAGCAGATAATGGCCTTTTTGAGATGCCATCCGGCTGACCATGCCGATAAGGGGAATGCAGTCCTGTTCGTAGAGTCCAAAATAATGCTGGAGCTGCTCTTTGCAGATTTTCTTTCCGGCAATGTTCTTTGCGCTGTATTTTCGGGGAATAAGCTTATCGCTCGCGGGATCCCATTCCGAGTAATCCACGCCGTTCAGGATGCCGATGTATTGATCGCCCTTTTGCTTCAGAAAGTGGTCCAGTCCGTGCGAATGCCCGGGGGTCAGGGTCTCGTTGGCATAGGTGGGGCTTACGGTGTTGACCATGTCGGCAAAATATATCCCGCCTTTCAGCAGATTGATGCCCCCGTAATCCTCAAAGATCTCCTGCCTGAAATCCTCGTTCCGGAAGCCCAGATAGGAATAGCTCTCCCGGGAATATTTTCCCTGATAGCCGATGTTGTGAATGGTCAGAACGCCGGCCGCGTTTCCCAGATACGGGCAATCCGCATGCCAGGTCTTTAAGTAGGCCAGGGCCGGCGCGGTCTGCCAGTCGTGGGCGTGCACGATGTCGATCTTCTTCTGAAGGGTCTTGCACAGGTACATGGCCGCCTGGGAAAGAAAGGCAAAACGCTTGGGGTTGTCCAGATAATCCTGCATGGCGGCATTGTGGTAAAGGCCTTCGCGGAAAAAGTAATTTTGGAAGTCGATGAAATAGTAGCTGAGATTTTTCGTGATCTTTTTCGTGTGCACCAAACACCATTCTTCTTTATCTCCCATCCATACGTTCATGGAAAAAGGGGCTTCATCCGAAGCGAGCAGCTCGCGGGGTATCGAGGCGTAATAGGGCATGACGACCATAACGTTGTGGCCTCTTTTTGCCAGCGTCTTGGGAAGTGCGCCCGCAACATCCGCCAGTCCGCCCGTCTTGGCGAAGGGGACGCTTTCCGAGACAACGAAAAGAATCGTGTAGGTGTTTTCCATTTTCAATCCTTTCCTTTTATCCTTGCACGCTATCATTACTTAAGATAAAGAAAAAACCTGCGCCAATACGATTTTTCGATAGTGCCGCAGGTTTTGATGGTCGATTATTTTGTGTTCAGTTTAAATGTGACCGGAATGGAGATCCACACGCCCACATTGCGGTCACGCTGTTTTGCGGGTTTGAATTTTGTTTTTTTGATCGCGTTGATCGCGGCTTCATCCAGGCCCGTGCCGGGCATGCCCTTGAGGATCAGACAATGCTCCACCGTTCCCTGGTCGTTGATAAAAGCCTGAACGACGACCTGCCCCTCTATGCCGGCTTCCTTTGCGATCTCGGGATAGATGGTGTTGCGGGAAATCGCAGCCTGTCCGCCGATCGGTTGAGGCGCTTCATCATAGGCAATGAATTCGACCACGATTCCGCCGCTTCCGTCGCCGGGCGGAGGAGGGGGCGCGTCGATCGCTTCGTAGTCGTCAAAATCCATATCGTCAATGGTAAAGTCCTCCGATATTTCCTCATCCTCGCTGATGACCGGTATTGACGGGCGCTGTTGGGGCACCTGCATTTGCTGAAGTTCAACCTGCGGAACGTCCGCAGACTGAATGAACTCAATGACCGTTTCCTTTTCGATCTTCACATTGCGTTCAAATCTCGGAAATAAATAGACGAACAAAACAATCAACGCCAGTACAAGAACGGTCGCGACTTCGGTAATGAAGGCGGATCGCGCTTTAAATCGTTCAAATTGTTTAGCTGACATGGTTCTTCTCCTGTTCTGCCTATTTGGGTTTCGCCGAATAGTTCACTTTTAGCGCACTCGCATCCCGCAGCTGGTTCTGAACATCCGAAACGATGCCCATTTGTGTTTCCTGGTCGGCACGCAGGGAAATCGTGAGCAGGTTGTCGCTTCTGCGAAGGGGATAGATCACACCGGTCACTTCTTCGGCATTCAGCAGTTTGTCCTGAATGCTGATGCGGCCCGTCCGGTCGATGAACACGTAAAGCACCGATTGTTTGGGGGTGTCAAGCTTGGCAATGGACCGCGCCCGGGGAAGGCTTACTTTCAGCCCTTCAACGGTCTTCAGGGTCGTTGCCGCCATAAAAAAGATCAGGAGCATGAAAATAATATCGGACATTGATGCCGTTGGAATGCCGGTTTTCGCTTTTGATTTTTTCTTGATTGCCATGCCGCCTCCTACTGCTGCGTACCGATCAATGCCAGTTTTTTTACGTTGGCAGCGGTCAGCTGATCAACGACATCAATATAATCCTGATACTTCGTCTTCCGGTCGGTCTGGACCGAAAACACCATATTGGGATTGATTGATTCCAACTCACGGGCGCGCTGCGAAACCTGTTCAACGGGAATTACCTGATCGTTGAACAAAACGTCTCCCTTCGCATTTACCAGGACCATCGTGATATTCTTCGGGTTCAGCTTGATCTCGGAATCACCCGGAGGGGGCAGAACAACACCGATTCCCTTATCGGTATCCACATTGGATACCAGAAGGAAAAAGATCAATAACAGAAACGCAATGTCGGACATTGACGAACTGGGAATCTCTGCAGGTTGCCGATTTTTCTTACCTAACATGGGATTTTCCTATCTGTTATTATTTCTTAAAATTCTTGCTTTCCAGATCATCAAGAAGATCCAGCGAGCTCCTTTCCATGTCGATAACAAGATTGTCTATCTGGAATAAGAAAAAGTTTTGAAACACCTGTATGATCATCGCAACGACCAGACCGAAAAGCGTGGTAAGCAGCGCCTCGGAAATACCCACGGCCACAACGGCGGGGGACATGTCGTTTGAAGCGGCAATATCCTGGAACGCCGTGACCATACCGGAAACGGTTCCGGTAAACCCGAGCATCGGGGCGATCACGATGACCGTGGAGAGCCAGATCTGGTTTTTTTCAAGGAATGTCATTTCCAGTGAACCGACCGTATCAAGCGTCTTTTCCATCTTCGCGAAACCCTTGTCAAAATGACGAAGCGTTTCGGCGAACATTACGGCGATCGGACTCGTTGAGTCCTCGCATGCCGCGATCGCGCCGGGGATGCCTTCTTCCCGCAGCGTTTCTTTGATTGTTTTTGTGAAAGCTTTGGTTTTTGACGTAATTGTGATCAAGGCATATAAACGCTCAAATACAATTATCAGACCAACGATGAATACGATCAGAATGGGCCACATGAAAGGACCGCCATCTAAAAAGAGCTTTACCATAAATTCGACCTCCAAATTATCGGTTTTAATTTCGTGTACAACAGATCATTTTAAGAAAATAGGGCTTTAAAGTCAATATATTAATGTGTTGTAACAAATTTTTGTGCCTGTTTCATCGACGCCAGGGCCTCTTCAAATTGATTGTCGCACAGGAGGCGCGCTTCATAATACGCATTGCTGTTCCACCATATCTTCGCCATTTCGGATTTTATCTGCATGACCAGGTGGTCTCGGTCCTTTTCAAGCTCCTCTTTTTTCAGACCTTCGATTTCTTCCGCCGCAAAGGCGTGGAATTCGGAAATGAACTGTTCGTCGAAGGGGGTGTCATAAATGAACCGGTCCGGGTCGGTTTTAAATTCGGGGTGTTTTCTTGCGTATTTTTGAGCGAATTTAAAGAACACGCGCACATTTTTGCTGAATATGTCCATCGTGCTTTCACTCAGGTCAAAATTGCGTTTCACAATGATGTCCGGGGTGATGCCGCCGCCGCCGTAAACGGTCCGGCCGCTTTTGGTGGTATGTTTCGGGCGTGTATTCAAATGGCTGTCCAGCGAATCGTTGAAAACACTGTCCGGAAGGGTGTAGAGCTCTTCATAATATTGCGCGGTCCCGTCGTCGTAAGGGCGTTGTATCAGCCGTCCGGAGGGAGTAAAATACCGTGCGATCGTTACACGGACCGCCGATCCGTCGCGCATGTTCCACTGGCGCTGAACGAGGCCTTTCCCGAAAGACGTTTCTCCCACGATCAGGCCGCGGTCAAGGTCCTGCAGGGCGCCGGAAACGATCTCGGAGGCGGAGGCCGACCCGCGGTTGATCAGGACGGCGACGGGGATATTCTCATATCGTCCCCGCTTAGTGGAAACGTGAACTTCGTTCGCGGAACGGATCCGTCCTTTTGTATAGACCAGCGTATCGCCGG
>CALMFL010000214.1 GCA_937862595.1 uncultured Fidelibacterota bacterium | reverse complement strand
AAATGGCGGGGCGTTTGCAGGAATGCTATTTTCTTGAACATTCCCCTTTTTATTTCTATATTAATCCGATAATTATCAGTTACGTCGTGGAACCATGATCTCTTATAAGAAAAAAAATACGCTATTGAACAAAGTCCTTCATTTCTTTTTTGTTCGGGATGTCGAAAAAACCACCGGGTTCCGGCGGTTTCTTCAGAAAGCATTCTGGCTTTTATATCTTACCGTCCGGGACTTTTACCGGAACATGTGCCTGGTGCATTCCGGCAGCCTCGCGTATATGACCATTTTATCGCTGATCCCCATGATCGTGCTCATCTTCAGCATTGCGGGTCTTTACGGACTCGGAGAACTGGTCATCGGCTATGTCGAAAATAATATTTTCCCTTACCTGGTTCCCGAATTCCACGGACAGCTTGCGATGTGGCTTGAAGGCAACATTTCCAAAGACGCTTTCCGCGCTCTGGGAACGACCGGGGTCGTGAACATCGTCGCTATCGGCGGCCTGATGATGGCCGGAACCGCCATCCTGGTGATCTCGGAACGCATATTCAACGAGATATGGCGCGTTAAAAAGGGCGGCAGCTATTTCCGCAAACTGACGGGATTCTGGATATTTTTTACCATAACCCCCCTGATGATACTGGGTAATACGCTGATAAAGAATTTCATCATGCCCTCGGGCGGTTTCATGGATATGATGATACAAAACAACCGGGCATTCGGCTTTACCTACAATCGCCTGATCCCCTTTCTGATAACCCTTTTCATCATGGTCACCCTGAACATGATCATGCCCCGGGCAAAGGTCCTGTTCAAGAGCGCCCTCTTCGGAGGACTGTTTTCCGCTTTTCTATGGGAGTTTTCAAAGAACTTCTTTTATCTCTATGTCACGCGAATGGCCGGCATTACCAGCTTTTACGGATCCCTCTCGACCATCCCCGTGTTCATGATCTGGATGTACCTGACATGGGTCATCATTCTGCTGGGGGCGGAACTGGCATATACCTTCCAGAATCGACGATTGCTGACGAACCTGTACCGCGGGTATGTCAGTGCGAGTACGCACTACACGCATGCCTATTTGGGCGTTTCCATCCTGATATGGATGAACTCCTACTACCGAAAGGGCAAAACCATCCCGGCACTCGATAAATTCTGCGATTATTTCGGCGTTCGTCTCAATACGATGACGGACGTATGCGAAGAATTGGTGGACCTTGAATATCTGGATCCCGTACGCAGCGACATTCCGCGCTTTGTTTTTGCCCAAAACCCCGAATACATTCAGCTGAACGACGTGATCGACGCCCTTCAAAAGATCGAATTTTCTTCAGAGTACCGGCTGCGGGAAACCATAAAACTGCCGACCGAAAAACATTACAGCACCGAAACCCTGTTCATCGAAGCCCAACGCGCCTTCCTGAAACCTTTCAAGGACAAAACGGTCGCTGATTACAAAAATCTTTGAGACATATGAATATCCTGTATATATCGCCGGAAAATACGGTCGGAACCCTCGGTCTGTACCGGCGCATCCACGAACAGCACGGCAACACAGCACGTTATGTTACCTTTTATCATTCGCCCAAAGGATTTCAGGAAGATATCTGCCTGAACCTGCCCTTTAACTTTACCCGTCCGCTGCTCAAGCGGCTGCGCCACGCGGTCTACCAGCTGTACCGGGGAAAGCAGGGATATCATCGGGAGCGGGAAGGTTACCCCCCCGTTTGGGAGCCGGAAGGCCGTTTCGATGCCGCCTTTATCGCCTGGAAGGAAAAGCGCTGGGATCCGCGCATACGGGCAGCCCTGACACGCTACGGCCTCTATGACGCCGATGTCGTTCATTTTGAATCCGGAATGGATTTCTATAAGGATGCCCGCTTCGCACAGGAAGTGAAACGTCGCGGGGCAAAGATCGTCTGCCATTATCACGGTGAGGATCTTCGCAGCAGGGGCGTGCTGAAGCCGCTTGACGCGATCAGCGATCTGAACCTGACCAACGAGGTCGACCTGCTGAAGAAACACCCTGACCTTCACTATCTGTTCCTGCCCTTTGATGTGGATGCCTTTATCCGGGAACACCTCCGGGAACGCAGGATCCACGACATTCCCCATGTCAGCCATGCTCCCACGAACCGGTATTACAAGGGAAGCGATATCATCATTCCCGTCTGCAGAAAGCTGGAACGGGAAGGAAAAATACGCTTTCAGCTGATCGAGAACCTTCCGCACGCGCAGGCCATGGAACTGAAGCGCGAAAGCGATATTTTCATCGACCAGATCGGCGACAGGGGAGGCTGGGGCTACGGCATGAACTCCGTGGAGTCCCTCGCGCTGGGTGTCTGTACGGTGACGGAAATGAATGCGGCCTACTGCGGTTTCGTACCCGACCATCCTTTTGTCAATGCCGATGCCGCTACGCTCTACGAGGTGCTGGACGGACTGGCCGGCGACCCCGCACTGCGGAACGCCAAAGGCCGGGAAGGGACGCTCTGGGTCCGGAAACACCACGATATTTCATCGGTCGGCAAGGCCCTGTACGACTACTATCAAAAGATCGGACTCTGATATGCACGTCGGCGACCAGGAAATACTTCATCCGGACAAATTATACTGGGCTCGTTTTATCAGCCATATCGCCGGCCATTACATGCCGTCCCCGAAAGCGAACCGCTACATCGATCACGGCAAACTACGAAGCATCCTGGTGCAGGAACATCAGTGCATCGGGGACGTCCTGATGCTGATCCCCACGCTGAAGGCGCTGAAAGCGAACTATCCAAACGCCCGGATCGACCTGCTGTGCACCCCGGCAGTACGGGAGCTTGCCGAAAAGGGAAGGCTGGCGGATACCGTTCTCAGTTTCCCGAAACAAACGCCCCTTCATACCTCCTACGATATGGTATTCGATTTCCATGGCGACGTGCGCCGCCTGAAGATGCTGCGCAAATATAAAAGCAAGTACCGCTGCGGCTTCAGCTTCAGCGGGGGCGCCGCCTGGCTGACCCATCTTGCCGAATACCCCTATAAAAAACATCAGGTCGAAAGGCCTTTCGACCTCTTGTCGCAGCTGAACATCCCCATTCCCGAAAGAACGCCCCGGCTGGCTCTCTTCCCGGACGCCGAAAAACAAGCGAACAGGGTCCTGCTGCATCCCGGAGCGAACCATTCCCAGCGACGCTGGCCTTCAGAGCGCTGGCTCGCCCTGAGGGACGAATTGTCCGCCCAGGGATTTGAGGTGCACTGGATCGCCCCGCCGGGAGAGAAGGTCCCCTCGGGCGTGGCGCCAGTCTCCGGAAGCCTGTTCGAGCTGGCCGGTCTGATCGCCCGTTCGGTTCTGCTCATCGGCTGCGATTCCATGGCCGTACATCTTGCGGCGGCGCTGGGAACCCACGCGCTGGCGATCTTCGGGTCCCAGGATCCCCGGCTCACGCAGCCTTACGGACCTTTCGGGCATGTCATTTCCCCCGAAGTCCCCTGCAGCCACCGGCGTTCGGACTGGCGTCTGTGCGGACAATGCATGGCGTCGG
>CALMFL010000213.1 GCA_937862595.1 uncultured Fidelibacterota bacterium | reverse complement strand
GTCGGCTTTAACTATCTTTCTCCCGCCGGCTATATTACCCTCGACGACCTTACGATGAGCATGCCGCGCGCGCTTATTTCCGTCGAGCCGGACGTCCCGGAAACCCATGAATTGCTAAAAGCCTATCCGAATCCCTTTAACCCCTCAACGACGATAGAGTTTATCGTTTCTTCCGATTCTCAGGTCCGGATCTCGGTCCATGACATCACGGGAAGGCTCGTATCCGTCCTTGCGGACAGGTATTTCTTTGCCGGCGCTTACCGGGCGAAGTGGAATGCCGGCGCGCTGCCTTCCGGCATCTATTTGTGCAAATTTGAGATGAAGGATAGTGAACGCAAACCGATAACGAGAAAACTGCTTCTGGTAAAATAACATGAAACGAATCTTCACGCTCGTATTCCTTCTGGTTTTTCTTATTGTCATGCCCTTTCTGGCGCCCCGTTTTGTCGAAAGCTGGGGGGCGTGGAGCATTATTCCGCCCATCGTCGCCATTACCCTGGCGTTCGTCACAAAGAACGTGGTGGTCTCTCTTTTCATCGGCGTGTTTTCGGGAGCTTATCTGATCGTCCTGCATACCGGTCCCCGGCTCAGCGCCATCGTTCGCGCCTTTATTCTGATGACGCAGGAAATGGTCTCGGCGCTTTCGGATTCCTGGAACGCGGGCATTGTGGTGCAGACCCTTACGATCGGGGGACTGATCGCCCTGGTCGCGGTCATGGGCGGCACGCGCGCGATCGCGGAAAAGCTGTCCAAAAGCGCTCGCTCCGCGGCCGCGGCGCAGATCTACACCTGGCTGATGGGGATCTTTATTTTCTTCGACGACTACGCGAACCTGCTGACCGTCGGTCCGATCATGCGGCCGGTCACCGACAAGCTGCGCGTCTCCCGTGAAAAACTTGCCTTTATCATCGATTCCACCGCGGCCCCCATCGCCGACATCGCGCTCATTTCGACCTGGATCGGCTACGAGCTCGGATTGATCCGGCAGGGCTACGCGGCCATCGGGGTCGAGGCGAACGCTTACAGCGTTTTCATCCATACCATACCCTACCGTTTCTACAGTCTGCTGATCCTTGCCTTTATTTTTATCAGCGCAAAAAGCCGGCGCGACTTCGGGCCGATGCTGACGGCCGAGCGGCGCGCCCGGCGGGAAGGAAAGGTCTATGCGGACGGCGCAAGCATTATGTCCGCAGTTGACACGGAAAAACTGGCGGTCGCCGACACGACGAAACTGAAGGTCTCGAACGCTCTCGTTCCGGTCATGACCCTGATCTTCGGAGCCTTCGCCGCCCTGTTCTATAACGGCTATCAGGCTATCCTTTCGGGAAATGATGCCGCTCAGGTCGCACTGGTAACTTCCGGCTTTTCCTTTGCGGTGCTGCGCGAATGCTTCAGCGCGTCCAACGCCAGCATTGCCCTGACCCAGGCCGCGATCTTCGCCTCGCTGGTCGCGATCTTCATGGGGTGGCGGCAAAAGATCTACTCGCTGAAAAACGCGGTGGACACCTGGATCAAGGGCGCGGGGGGCATGGTGATCACCGTGACCATCCTGATCCTTGCCTGGTCTCTCAGCGGCGTGATCGGCAAGCTGGGGACCGCGGAATTTCTGGTGGGCGTTATCAGCGGGAAAGTGCCGCCGTTCCTGCTTTCGACGATCATTTTTGTAATGGGCGCCCTGATCTCGTTTGCAACCGGCACCTCGTACGGGACCATGGGCATTCTCATGCCGCTGGCCGTTCCGCTGGCCTTCGCCGTTTCGCAGGAGCCGGCCTTTATGTATATGAATATCGGAGCGGTCCTGACGGGGGCGATCTTCGGGGATCACTGTTCCCCCATTTCGGATACGACCATCCTTTCGTCCATGGGCGCGGGATGCGATCATCTCGCGCATGTCAACACCCAGCTGGGCTATGCCCTGCCCGTAGCCGGGATCAGCATTGTTCTGTGCTTCATCCCCACCTCGCTAGGATTGCCGGTAATTGTCAGTCTCCTGACCGGCGCGGCCTGTGTAACGGGGATGATATTCTTATTTGGCAGACATGCGGAAGAAAAGGCCAGGGATCGCAAATCCTGATCAAACAATAAGGACTGAAGAAGTCCACAGCCCTTAGTCATTAGCTTTTAGCCTTCAGCTTTTAGCTGTTGGCTATGAGCTGTGAGCTATTGGCTGTAAGCTGATAGCTGTTTGCTGATGGCTGTAAGCTGATTGCTGATAGCTGTAAGCTGATAGCTGTTTCGGAAATTCAGGGGTGGCCCGGTTCTTTTTCCGGCGTGAGATCAGGTTTTATTTCTGTTCGTTTATTTTTTCCCAGAAAGCCCGGCAGGCGTCGCGAAGGGCGGATTCATCCCCGTTGTTCTCGATAATGTGCGTGGCGTGCCGGCGTTTATCCGTCTCGGGCATCTGCATGGCCATGCGCTGGCGGATATCGTGTTCGTCGAGAAGCTGTCTTTCGAGACTTCGCCGCAAACGAATCTCTTCATCCGCGGTGATCAGCAGGGTGGTGTCAAAAAGGTCTTCAAAGCCCGCTTCGAAAAGGACCGCCGCTTCCACCATCAGAATGCCCGGAACCGTTTTTGTGGCGGCGATATATTTATTCAGATGTTCACGGAGTGCGGGATGGCTGATCGCGTTCAGTTTCCGGATCTCTGCGGGACTGCAGAACGCGCGTGCCGCCAGTATCCCGGTCTGCAATTCGTCGTCCACGTAACAATCTGCACCGAATGCCTCTTTGACCTGTGCGATGAGCCCGGGTTTAACCCGTAATAAATTCTTTGCAATGTCGTCCGCGTTCAGGGTGTTTGCGCCCAGTTCGTAGAAGATGCTCATGGCGGCGGATTTTCCGGAGCCCAGTCCGCCGGTGACGCCGATACTTAACATAGTTTATTTGTCTTCTATTTTGTCCAGGTCATTCGCATCGCCCCCCAGAATATCCTGCAGCACGTTGGTCAGTTTTTTCAGACCCTGTTTCTGTGCGGCGGTCAGATAATCCCCGATCTCATTCAACGAAATGACTTCCCGGGTGTCGTCTTCAAAATCACAGGTGATGGTTTTGGTGAAAATATCGATCTTCTGGATATAGCCCTTGCGCTGATCTTTCAGCAGGGGTTCCCCGACCGGGGGATATTTTTGCAGTTCGGAATGATAGAATCCGTGTTCGTAGAGAAGGCAGCATTTCAATTTTCCGCATTGTCCGCTGAGCTTCAGGGGGTTCATGGGCAGGCTCTGGTCCTTGGCCGCCTGAGTGCTGACGGGGTCGAAGGTTTCCAGAAACGCGCCGCAGCACAGCGGCAGTCCGCAGGATCCCACGCCGCCCAGGCGTTTGGTCTCGTCGCGCACGCCGATCTGCCGCATTTCAATGCGGGTGCGGAACATTCCCGCCAGCACGCGGACGAGCTCCCGGAAATCGACGCGCTCTTCGGCGGTATAGTAAAACGAAAGCTTCTTCCGGTCCAGCTGATACTCGACATCCATAAGTTTCATCACAAGTCCGAGTTCGCGGATCTTTTCGCGGCTTTGCTTGAAAACGTCCTTTTCGTCGATGCGGTTCTTTTCGAGCAGTTCGATGTCCTTTTCATCCGCTTTGCGCAGGATCTCGAAGGGTGAAAGGGAGATCTTCGGTTCGAAGCTTTCCGTCACGGCGGAGACGCGGCCAAGGTCCTGGCCTTTGTCGGTGTCGACCACGAGGTAGTCGCCGGTCCGGATGGGGAAATTCATCGGGTTTCTGTAATATTCCCGGCGATTCCCCTTAAAGGATAATTTTATCAGTTGTTCGCTCAATGCCGATCAATCCCGGTGATACGTTAAATAGGCATCCACGCCCGCGCCGATCGCCGGGGCTTCGCGGAGTTTGGATGTTTTTAAAAGATCTTCGTTGAATACCTCTTCTTTGAGATAATGTTTCTTGAACTTTGCGTCAAGATAGGGGCATTCGACGATGAATTTGCTCAAAAATTCAATAAAGGGCTCATAGAAGACGTCTTTCCCTTTGGATGATTCCAGCAGATCGCCCAGGCGCTGGCCGATGATAATGCTGTCCAGAAGCGTGCCGCGGTAGGGATGTTTTTCCTCAAGGTCCGCGCGGTTGGAGTTGACGAATTCAAAGTAGTGGTGCCATCCGCTGTAGATCGTGACAATGCGCTCGAAAAGAAGTTTGGCGATATTGTAACTGACGTCGTTAAAGGTCCTTTTCGCCGCGGCGTCCTCTTCATAGAGATCCATGATCTGGGGCGGGTAGATGTCCTTGTTGTTCAGTTCGTGAACGGGGATATCGGCAAATTCTCCGTAAATGGCCTGAATGCCGCTTGAGGAGGCATAGCGTTCCATGGATTTGCCTTCCGTATTTTTCATCTCCCAGGCTTTTGCGATCCAGGTCTTCGCCTGGTCGAAGGGAAGCAATTTGCCTTTGAGCTTCAACGCGTCCGCCACCCCGGTGCCTCCGCCAAGGTAATAGGCGTTGTTAACCTTGCGGAATAATCCGTCCATGCTGTATTCTTCGCCGATGCCGCAATAGTCGGCATCGCTGCCAAGATGGTGAATGGGTTTGTCCATGATGATCCCGGCCGCTTCAACCCGTTCTTCGATGACCCTGCAGTACTCGGGCATACGCGGGCCGTTCGCTACGGTCACAATGCCGCGCTTGTCGGCGGACTTCAGTCCGGGCATGCCGATGCCGGCCAGCACGCGGTCCGCTCCGACCCGTTTTGCCAGCTCAATGATCACGTCGGC
>CALMFL010000212.1 GCA_937862595.1 uncultured Fidelibacterota bacterium | reverse complement strand
GATCGTTTCAAGGGCCTGAGCAACATCGATCAGGCCCTTGCCCTGATCCTGATAGGCGCCGATATCGATACCGCTCAGAACGATCTCTTTATAGCCGGCCGCGGCCAGACGTCTCGCTTCACTGACGGTGTTCCCGAACTCCCGGCTAACGGGATTTCCGCGGGCGTAAGGAACGATGCAATAGGTGCAGAAATTACTGCAGCCTTCCTGTATCTTGAGAAAAGCCCGGGTGCGGTCGGTGGCCGCAATAAAGGCGGACGCGATCCGGTCCCGGTTGTTCACGGGTGAAACGCGCACCTGTCGTAGGCCTTCCCGCCGGAAATCGCCGATCGCCGCGAAAAGGTCGAATTTGTCCCGGGTCCCGAGCACGATGTCGACCCCCTCGATCTCCGCCGATTTCCCCGGATTGATCTGGGGAAAGCAGCCGGCAAGGACAAGAATGCCGTCCGGCGACAGGCGTTTAGCCTGGTACAGGGCCTGGCGGGTCTTGCGGTCCGCCCGGTTGGTCAGGGTACAGGAATTGATCACCGTGACATCCGCGGGCTCCTCAAAGGGGACGATGGTATAGCCGTTTTTTTCCGCTTCATTGCCCAGCGCGGCGGTCTCCGCCTGGTTCAGTTTGCACCCGAGGGTGTAGAATGATATGTGTAAAGGTTTTGTCATTATTTGGGCAGCCACACTTTAACTTTCATGGTCCGGTTGCCCCAGTTCATGGCACGTTCGTGGTTCTTGAAGGAAACGTCGGTATGTTCTCCGACAATGGCGCTGCCGCGGTCTTCGACACGGCCGTATCCGTACCCCTCGACATACATGATCGTTCCGACAGGATAAAGGGAATGATCCGCCGCGATCGTTCCGCGTTTCGCCATCGCGCCGCTGGCGGTCAGTCCGATCAGCTTCGGTTTCCCCTTCTGGGGGCCGTAGGCATAGACCCGTTCGCCCTTGCCGTTGTATTCCCAGCCGCAGCATTTGTCGCAGGCGCAGTACGCGGTGACCTGCAGGGTCACGATCCTGGGGATCCGGATAAAATGAGGCCGCAATTGATTCTGGAATACGGCGCACCCGTTCGTGAACGGGATCACCAGAATGATGATCATGATCAGGTAGATCCGGTGCCGGAGCAGTTTATATTTCTGTTTCTTCGTCATGCTTGGGATCGTGGTGGTGTGTCTCTTCCTGCTTGATCATGGATTCCAGTTCCAGGGGATGCGTGATCCTGCCGGTCATTGCTGCGCTGAAACAGCTCAGGGCGCCGGCAAGCATCCCGCCTGAACGCAATATGCTTACCGAGGTTCCGAGCCGTGCGGGACCGGAAGCGGCTCCGCGCGTCAGATGCTCCAGGAACGACGAAGGCAGCAGGTCAAAGCCGATCTCCAGAAAAATACCCGCGGTGCCCATGTCGATAAGGTCTCCCGCAACCAGCTGGGAGCCCGGCATGATGCAGGCGGTCACGGGATCGGCGACAGGCCGGTAGCGGACCATTTTCAGTCCGGCTTCAAAATCCCGGTAGCGGCAGGCGGCATCGCCGCCGATACAGATATGGTTCACGGAAGACCTGTCTTTTTCGGTAAGGTTCCCGATGCGCAGTTCCCCGTTCTCGTTCCATGCGATCATCGGATGGATCTTCTGCAGGTCGATGACGATGTCATTCCTGACGCCCTCTGCGGGGAAATAGTAATTGCCCACGCCGTCGCTGCGCTTGTCCTTGGTCGTGACCTGGTTGCTTTCGCCGCGCCATTCCAGGAACCGC
>CALMFL010000211.1 GCA_937862595.1 uncultured Fidelibacterota bacterium | reverse complement strand
AAAAAAATCAAGCGTTTCCCGGAGCAGTTCGCCCGCATCAAAGCGTTCGATCTCCCGGCGCACCGTCCGGTTGTCCATCCGGAAAATATTCAGCAGGTCCTGCAGAAGCGCCAGCATCGCCTCGCTGCGGCTCAGAGAACGGCGCAGATAATTTTCATACAGGGCGTCCTCGTTGCCCAGCTGGCGTTCGACAACCATTTCAAGGTACCCTTTGATGGCCCCCAGCGGCGCCTTCAGTTCGTGGACGACCATATTGATGAATTCGGATTTGGATAACTCAAGCGCCTTGATCTCGCTGATATCGCGCAGGACCGAAACAACGCCCAGGAGCTGTCCGCCGTCGTCGATGATCGGAGTGGAATTTGCCATGATCACCAGTTTTGCCGGCGGTTCGATCACGATCTCTTCCTTGATGGAACAGGTGCTGTTCTCATTGTCCATGATGCCGTTGATCTGTTCCTGCAGTTTTTTCGGAAGGATCTCAAATATTGTCTCGCCGACCGGGATATCCCGCGTTACGCCGACAAGCTTCAGGAAGCGGGGATTGGTGAAAATGATCTCCCGGCGCTGGTTGGTGATGATCAGGCCGTCGTCGATCGAGTTGATCACGGAACGAAGCCGGGACTGCTCTTCGGAGATCGCGACCAGGTTCCCGTCCTTTTCTTCCTTCAGCCGGCGGGCTTCCTGAATATACCAGCGGCGTTCGAGGGCACGGGGTATCAGGCGCTCCAGCTTGTCGTGCCGGATGGGCTTTTTCAAAAAATCATATCCGCCCATATGCGCCGATCTCATGATGATATCGATCCCGGGGTCATGTTCCATCATGACGCAGATCGCTTCCGGGAAAACCTTTAAAATGGCCGATAAGATATCCAGTCCGTGCATATCGGGAAGTTCGGTCCCGATCAGGTAGAGGTCGTATTCCTTCAGCGAGGCCTTTTTGATGCCCGTACGGCCCGTGGTCTCGATCTCCAGGGTGTAGGTATCGCCGACGACCTGCCGGATGCTGTCGATCACACGCGGATCGTGTTCAATGAGAAGGATATGTGCGCCTGTCAGTAACATGCGTAATAATATTGATAATTCGCTTTAAAAGACAGCGTTTTTTATCTTTTCATACAAACCCGGGCCGGAGCGGAAACGCGGCCGCCGGAAGGGGATCTTTCGTTCAAACCGGGCGTAAGACAGGGGATAAAACTGATAACAAGCTTTCTTTTTTCCCTGAAAAGGCATTATATTTATAAATTTGGAACCAGTGGAAATAACATGTTAACCCCGGGCATCCTACCAAGGTGAGATCCTACAAAATAATCGCGGGACTGCTGACAATTTTTTTCGCCTGGTGTTCGGCGGCAAGCGACCCCATTGAACTGCTGAATGCCCAGACGATGCGAAAGGTCACCAAAGGGTCCGACACGGCTTCGGGCAAAGCCGAAAACACGTATATCATGTTTGACCGGGACGTCCACCTGAAACAGGGCGACGTGCATCTGTATGCCGACCGCGCCTATCAGTATCCGGACATGGACCTTCTCCGCCTTGAGGGGAAAGTCCGCATTTCCAACGACAGCGTGACCGTATGGTTCGATGCCGGCGAATACAACACTAAAACAAAAGACCTCGGCGTGGCTTCGCCGATCAGGATCCTGTACGATACCCGGACATTTACCGCGGACGCCCTGGAGGGGAATCTTGACACCGATATTTACCGGGCATCCGGTCAGGTGGAGATCCGGGACAGCATTTCCTTCGCCCTTGCGGATTCCATCCTGTTCGACCGGGAAAAGGAACGCGCTTTTTTATACGGAAACGCCATGATGTCCGACACGGTGAACCATATCACCATGCGGGGAAGCGAACTGGAATATCATCTGGATACGGACCGTTTTTACGGACGCAGGGACGCTTCGGTCTATGAGACGCTCGATGACGGGACGAAGCGTTTCGAGGTCTTTGCCGGAACCCTCGAAGGGGATATGGAAAAAGGCTGGCTGATCGCGGTGGACAGTGTGTTCGTCCGGCAGGATTCTTCCGGGGCATGGTGCGACTCTCTTTTTTATCTCGATTCAACCCAGACCGTCCATTTTTTCGGGAATGCTCATCTGCAGTATCAGCACATCGACATGTACGCTCCCGCGATGACCCTCAACTTTCATCGCAACCATCTGGGCAGCCTCATTGCCAAAGAAGATCCGAAGGTTACTCTCCGGGAAGAGGGGTTTTTACGCGAAACGGGCGGCAAAGCCGTCAGCCGGACCAGCGTGATGACCGGGAAATACCTGCAGCTTGAGTTCAACGCCCAAGACGAACCCGAATGGATGGACATGGCGGGGATGGTAAGTTCGGACTATCACGTTTTCAAAGATTCCGTGTATAAAGGCATGAACCACATGACTTCGGATACCGTGCACATAGAATTCGAAGGCGGGGACGTGCGAAATCTCTTCGCCATTTACGGGATAGAGGGAAGCTTCAGTCCCGACACCTCTTACGATGAAATGGATTCGACCGTTTACTACTATTGCGACAAGGCGCATTATGATCTGAGCGAAGACAACATGAAGTTATATCCCGGCTCGAATATGATGTACGGCAATATAAAGCTTCGCGCCGATACGCTGAAGATCGACTGGAAAACCAACATCCTTTACGCAGTACCCAAAAAAAAGGGCGGGGAATTGCCCGAGTTTATCCAGGGGGACGACCCTCCCGTTTACGGCGATCTTTTCGAATACAATCTGGATACGCAGCGGGGGAGGATCACCCGCGGAAAGACCAATATCAAGGAAGGGTATTATCACGGGAAAACCGTGCTGAAGACCGAAGAGGAACCCCTCTGGGTAAGCAAGGGTGTCGTGACGACCTGCGACCGGGACGAACCCCATTTCTGCCTGGAGGCAAAACGCATGAAAGTCATCCCGGGCGACCGGGTGTTTGCACAGGATATCGTGTTCAAGATCATGGACATTCCCCTGTTGTACATCCCGAGCCTTTTCGTGCCCATTGAGGAAGGGGATCGCCGAAGCGGCTGGATCCTCCCGCATTTCGGCACCTACGACACCAAGGGATGGGCGCTGGAGGGAGGCGGTTACTACTGGGCGCCGAGCGATTATTATGATGCCCGCCTGATGGCGGACTTTTACGACAATCAGGGGATCACGGCCGAATTGCGCCAGCGCTACGCCTGGAAGGACCATATCCCCAACGGGAGCCTTACGGCGACGTACTGGAATTATTTTTTGAGAAGCGTCCCTTCCGCAGGATATAAGATCAACATCGTCCACCCCCAGCAGATCGGACTGAGATCCAGCCTGAACATATCCGGGACCTTTACCAGCGACGCAAAGCATTTCACCGAGGAGCTCGACCAGGACGACCGTCTTGAACAGCAGATAGTGTCCTCGGCTTCCTTCCGGACGACACTGGGACCTTTTTCCGTGAATGTGAACGCCTCGCGGACCGAGGACCTTCTGACCGGAACGACCAAGACCTCTTTCCCGCAATCTTCCATTTCCAAAGCCACCGCCAAAATAATTAAACGCAAAAATATGAGCGAACCGGAAAAATGGTACCATAAATTCACCTATTCCGTCCGCTCCGAGCTGAGCAACCAGATGACGCATATCTGGAACGCCTCCGACTCTCTTTTTGTCGACGACACCCGGAATAAATTCCAGACCAGCGGCGGCGTGCGCTACAGCGACAAGCTGTTCGGGTTCCTGACCGTTTCCCCTTATCTGAATTATTACGAGGATTGGACGACCCTTTACAAAGCGCCGGTCATGCGGAACGATTCCGCATTGGTGGACAGCAACGGCACGCTGGTCCTTGAGGAAAGGAACGCCTTCAAGCGCCGCGGACGCTTCGATCTGGGAACTTCGGCCGGCACGACCCTGTACGGGGTGTTCAACATCAATATCGGACCTCTCAAGGCCATCCGGCATACGATGAACGTGAGCCTGAATTACGTCTATCGGCCGGATCAGTCCATGAATCCGGAGTATGTGTTCCGCGGAATCGGGACCCACGGTGAAGCCGTGAAGTACGATTATTTTTCCGGAACGCTGCTGGGCGGCACACCCTCCTCCGAAAGCCAGACCTTTGCCATGAACTTTACACACAACTTTGAATCCAAGACCCTGTCCCGGGACGGCAAAGAGAACAAGACGCTTTTCCTGAACCTGAAACACGGCTACAATTTCCTTGCGGACTCCCTGCGGAACAGCATCATCAGCGCCACCTCCACCATCAGGGATCTTCCGGGCGGAATGTCCCTGAAGATCGATGCCGACTTCGATCCCTACGCCTACAGGATAAACAATGACGGGGTTTCGATCACACGCATCGACCGATTGGCGGTTCCGCGTCTTACCAGTTTGCGCATAGGGACAAACCTGTCCCTGAAACCCGTGACGCGAACGGAGAGAAAGTCCCAAACGCCGGTAACGGCATCCGATTCCGCGGATTACCGTGATAACGGGAAAGCGCTTCAGGAACCGCCCCGCATTAAGGTCGTTCCGGGTGCGGATGCCGGATTCTCAAACTGGAGCATTACCTCGGGCATATCGTTTACCTCTTCGGCCAGCAACCCCCTGAACATAAAGAACCGGCTGCTGATAAATACCACGGTGAAGGCAAATCTCACCCCGAAATGGAGCGGAAGCTATATTATAAATTTTGATGTTCTGGAACAAGCGATCACCGATCAACGTCTCAGACTGACGCGCGACCTGCATTGCTGGACCCTGTCGCTCGACTGGGATCCCGGGGACAGCTTTTTTATCAGCCTGAACGCCAAGGCAACGATGCTGAAGGCATTGAAACTCGAAAAACGGACGGGAAGAAACTATTAACATGACAGCAAAGAAAGCCTGGATCAAGATACGCTTTGAAAAGGACCCGCGTGTATCGGAACAACTGGACCGGATGACGGAACTTGGCGAGATCCCCTCGATGGAAGAAACCGATTTCGCCCTGTTCGTGCTGGACGACTGGAATAACCGGAAAGCTCTCAGAAAAACACTCCGGGAGGCTTTCCCGGATACCGACTGGACGGAAGAGGTCCTGGAAGACCGTGACTGGAACCGGGGTTGGATCGAGGGATTTCAGCCCATCCGTGTTCACGGCACCCTGTGGGTCACGCCGCCCTGGCATCTGGACCGGATCCCTGAGGGACATGAGACGGTCATCATCAATCCCGGTGCGGCATTCGGGACCGGGACTCACGAATCGACCCGGCTCGCCCTGCAGGCCATGACGGGACTGCTGAAGAAGGGAGACCGCGTCCTGGACCTGGGCTGCGGATCGGGCATTCTATCGATTGCGGCGCGTAAAATGGGTGCGGGACGGGTGCATGCGATCGACAATGATCCCGAGATCGGAGACAATCTGTCCGAAAATCTCCGGCTCAACGGGGCGGCGGATATCAGCTGGGAAATACGGGATATTCTCGCCATGCGGGATTTTTCCTGCGATCTGGCGCTGATCAACATACAGAAACATATCATTTTGCCCCTTCTGGAGCGTTTTAACATTGCAAAAGGGACACCGGAACGCGTAATTTTAGCCGGTTTGCTTTTTGAACATCGCGGGGATGTCGAAACAGCTCTTGAAAGCAGTTCATACAAAGTCCTTGATGTCTTCCGCATGAATGACTGGATCGCCGTCAGCGCGGTCCGCCGGAGTATAAATGAAAAATAAGTTCATACAGCCCCTTCTTCTTCTGACCTTGCTTTTTGCGTGGAACTGCGGGCCCAGCTATCCGGACGACACCGGTCAGGAACCCTCCTATCCGGTCCCTGAATTCAGTGATCCGGTCCTGTCTTTCCATGACGAACGGGGCGAACTGCACTGCCGCATAAAAGCCCTGTACGATCAGGAGATCACGGAAATAACGGCCGACCTTCAGCTGGAGGGCTTTGACGTATCAAATTTAACGATTACCCTGAATGATTCCGGCGCTCTGGGGGATGCCCTGCCGTATGACAACATGTTTACGCGGAATATTTATCTGAACCGTATCGATTCCGTGAACGGCGTTATCCGGGTCCGGTATTCCCTCTACGAAGAGGATTCCCTTCTGCAGGATCTATTTGACACCCTGAATGTGATCGCCAACCTCCCGCCGGTGATCACCGGCGTCGTGATGCCCGATACGATCGTCCGGCCGCTAACCGGGACAAAAGACCTGCTGATCTATGTGCTCGTCGACGACCCGAACGGCGTCCAGGATGTGATCGACGGCTATTTTCAGGTAAAAAGCAATACGACCGGGCTCTGGGGCTCCGACTACAACCTGAACGACAGGGGCGAACTGGGCGATGCCCAGGCCGGGGACGGGATCTTTTCAAGCGGACTGCAGATATCGTCGCAAAACAGCGCCGCGACGAACTATTTCAGGTTCCGGGTCAAAGATACGGCGGCCAATTTTTCCGCATGGAGCCTCGACTCCGTGGTGGTGAGGTAAAATGAAAAGATTTATAAACATCCTGTGGCTCCTCTGTCTGTTCTCTGCCGCATACGCCGTTCCCCTGGCAAACACCTTCACGCTTGAGGATACCCTGGTTTATGACGGGCTCGGCAGCAATTCCGTGACGGACATCGTTCAGGTCAGCGACAGCACCTTTCTGTTCGCGAGCGGGAACGGACTTTCGATAAGCCATGACAGGGCCGAGACGATCTTCACCTATTATCCTAACGGAAATTCGGTATCCTACGGTGCCGTGACCGGTGTCGCGACGCTCGGAGATCACATCTGGATCGCGACCGCCTATGACACCCTGGTGCAGGAAGGGAGCTATTATACCGATTATCCGAAAGGGAACGGCATCAGCTATTCCCCGGACGGCGGCCTTTCCTGGCAGCGTTTCCCCCAGTCCGTAGACAGGCAGGAAGATAATTTTGAACTGCTTTTCGGGGATACGATCCCCGCGCTTCCCATCACATCAAGGATCAACAATCTGACTTATGACCTGGCCGTGCAGCTGACCGCTGCGGGCGATACGGTCTTATGGTCCGTCAATTTTGCCGGGGGGTGCCGGAGAAGCTTTGACAAGGGCGAAACCTGGGAACGTGTGATCCTGCCGCCGGACCGCTACGACGTGCTGGACGCGTCCACGCCCCGCGATTTTGACCTGAGTCCCACCTCCGGGGCTCTGGGCTATGAAAGCAATCTGAATCACCGCGCGTTTTCCGTCCATGTTTCGGGGGACACGGTCATTGTCGGGACTGCCAACGGGATCAACATTTCCCATGACGGCGGGACGGTATGGAACAAATACACCGCCCAGAATTCGGGGATCTGCGGGAATTTTATCGTCGATGTCACCCTGGGCGACGACGGGTCGGTCTACGGCGCGGCGCTGGCCACGCAGGGGAGCGAGAACCAGGGACTTGTGGTATCGCAGCGCAATGTCAACGGGATGCTTTACTGGGATACCTACCTTTCCGGTTCACGGCTGTACAATGTTTTTGCGGGTCCCGGAGGCCGGGCGTTCGCGGCAGGTGAAAAAGGTGTCTGGTATTCCGCGGACGGCTGGAACTGGTACAG
>CALMFL010000210.1 GCA_937862595.1 uncultured Fidelibacterota bacterium | reverse complement strand
GAGCCCGGTGAGGCCTAACAGGCAAAGGAAAAGGACACGGTATCCCGGGGTCCTTATCCCGGAAAGCAGGGGAGAGCGATGTCGCGGCATGGGCGGTCCTCCTTTAAATTTGGCATCGGGCGGCGGGTTGTCGCCCGGATCGCGGGGCCGATCTCAAAACATGGACTCGCGATATTCGAAGACTTCAAAGATCATATATGGGTGTTCCTTGTTCGATATTCAGGGATTTTCTTTCTGCGCCGTGTTGTCCGAGGCAGGATTGAATGGCTGTTGTGTGAATAGATCCTTCACCCCGCTGCCTCGGGGTTCAGGATGACAGTGTTGGTTGATTAATATTTCGCTATTTAATGTCCTGAATGATTTCCGGGGTTTCCCATCGTGGGGACGCGATTTATCGCGTCCTTTTTTCGAAAATCATATATGAGTGTTCCTTGTTCGATACTCCACACTCCGAACTCCACACTCCGAACTCCGATCCCCTTCGCCCCATCGGGGCTTCGGGGATTAAAATCCCCTTCACTGCGTTCAGGATGACAGTGTATGTTTTTCTATTTGATGTCTTGAAATGTTCTGATGTTTTCTGTCTTCAATTGCTGCGCCACGGCGAAGCCGGGTCAATTGTCCTTTGCCTGCCCTCCGACGTGTCCTTCGAAGCTCCGAAGTGTCGGAGCGTAGAAGGAAGTCTTGACGTAGGAGGGTCAATTTTTAATTGTCAATTTAAAAAAAGGCGGTAAATTAGGAACATCGCCCGAATGAGCAGGTAAAAACCGAATAATCAAGAAGGACGCGCGTATTGAGAACGATCACCGGCATTAGTCTTATCCTGTCAGTCACACTGGCCTTCGCCGCGCCCCGCGGACGTGAGATCGCGTATCCAAGCCCTCAGACCCTGAGCATCCGCATCGATCCGGGGGAGTTCCACACCTACCGCTGGACCGAGAACGATCGCGAGCATGTCCGCTACGCCTTCGACCATTCCAACAATATCATGGGTGAGGACGGCACCCTCTACGAGGTGATGCAGTTCCCGATCGCCTATTCCGGAAAGATCCCGGACATCCGCGTCCGTGTCACGGAAAGCGCGGACTACGGCCATTCCGTGGAGCAGGCCGCGCTGTTCACGGTCAGCGAACCGCGCCGCTTCCGCGACCGGACCTTTGTCTACCTGACCCTCAATCCCTTCCTGCCGGACGGCCGGATCGCCCGCGCCCTGCTCGTGGAGGCGGACCTTCACCGCGCGGCGGGGAAACCCGTGCCGGACCCCCTGAACCGCCTTTTCGTCAACCGGGACTATGCGGACAGGCTCCGGAAAAGCACAAGCGCCCGGACGCCTTCCTTCGCGAAAGCGGCGGACTTTACGGGGAGCTGGCTGGACGTCTCGGTCACCGAAGAAGGGATCTACAGCCTGAAACGCTCGGACCTGCAGAACGCGGGCCTCGGCGCGGCGGTCGAGGACGGCAAGCTCTACCTCTACAGCGGCCCCGCTTTCGGCGGTCCCCTGCGCTCGGCCTTTCCGGACAGCGCGGACCTTCATCTCCGGGAGGTGCCGATGCTCTTCCTGGACGCCGCCTCGGATGCGGACGACCAGTGGGTCTTTTACGCCTCGGGGAGCTCGGCCTGGAAACGGGGCGTTCCCACGAGCGATATCCGCAATGTCAGCTACGTCCGGAACCCCTACGAAAGCGTTCAGCATTTCCGCCTTTTCGCCGGAACGGCCGGCCATGCGCCGAAACGCATGACCCCGGATACGCCGGTCTTTACGGGATCCGAGACGGACATGGCCTATACCTATCAGCGCCTGCACTTCGAGGAAGAGCGCATCAATCCGGGCAAGGGCGGCGAGCTCTGGTTCGGGGAACGCCTTTCCGCCGCAAACGACTTTTCATTTTATCTGAACGGCCTGTACCGGGACGAACCCATGCCGGCGGCGCTGCGGCTGTCCTTCGGACTGACCACCGCGGGCTCCCATGAATTCAAGGCCTTCCTCGGGGATTCCCTGCTTTACCAGGGCACCGCCTCCAATGCGAAAACGTCCGACGATTACGACTACGAAAGCAGTATCGTCAAACGGACCCAGATGGCGATCCCGAACGACAAGCTGAGCGAGGAATTTTCCCTCACCGTTCAGTACCGCGGCGAATTTACGACCAGCGAAGGCTTCCTGGACTATATCGACCTCATTTATCCACGGCAGCCCCGGGCGGTGGACGGCCGGCTCGAGCTCTGGTTCCGCAGTTATGAGGATGACCGGAAAGTCCGCGTTACCGGACTGACGGGCTCCCTTTCCTACGTGTTCGGCGTTGAAGATCCCTTCAACACCCGCTATTTTCCCGTCAGCGGGACCCAGGCGGACCTCCGCGTGCCGGCCGACGGCACCGACCATGCCTTCCTTGTCCTGAACGAGGGACATTTCAAAACCCCCGCCGTCTCGATCCTGCCGGATTTCACGCCCCGCAACACCGCGGACCATGCCTCGCAGGTCGATCTGATCATCATTACGCCCGACGCCTTC
>CALMFL010000209.1 GCA_937862595.1 uncultured Fidelibacterota bacterium | reverse complement strand
AGATGGCAGAAAAGAAGTCGTATGAAAGCCTTGAGCTTAAAGCTGAAATACTAAAGGCTATCGCTCATCCTGTTCGTTTATGCATTCTTCGCGGTCTTGTTCAGGAGGGACCGTCCAATGTTGGGAAGATGCAGACCTGTCTGGACATTCCGCAGGCAACCGTGTCGCAGCATCTGGCAAAGATGAAAGCTGTCGGGATCATCAAGGGAAAGCGCAAGGGAACGCAGGTCGTTTACAAGCTGACCTCGGTCGGTAATATCGAACAGCTTATCAGGACCTTCCTCTGAGCGGATGCGGCGGGATCCTTTGCTGATACGCAAATAGTTCCAATATAAGAAAATACGATTCGTGAGACTGACTGTATGCCGGTTAATTTCATGCCGGATTTCCCGATATTTATTTCAATAAGATCATCAGGGATTCTTTGGCGGGAAGGAGCAGTGTCCTGTTCTGCAGGTCCAGCCGGGCATCTCCGTTTACCGGAGATTTTATGGTATCGGCGGTAACGTAGTTACCTTTTAACACCTGTGCCACGGATAACTCCCGGGACGTCCCGGAGGCATTGTAGGCCAGGAACAGCGCCGTTCCCGACTCTTCGTCCCGGCGGATCACGCAGTAGACCTCATCCAGCAGGGCATGCCGCATCGGTCCGGTGAACAGGGCCGGATAGTGTTTCCGCAAATCCGTAAAAGCCCTGAACTGGTCAAAGATACGGTTCTCGCGGTCAGTACGCCCGCTTTGCAGGAAGGCGTTGCGGTCCGCATTGTCAAAACCGCCCGGGAATTCACTGCGGTTCTCGGGATCGTGCCCGCCGGACATGCCGATCTCGTTCCCGTAGTATATCTGCGGAATGCCGCGCATGCCGAAGAGCAGGGTAAAAGCGTTCAGGTAGGCGCTCAGGTCCCCGCCGACCGCAGAATAAAAACGGCCCATGTCATGATTGTCCATAAAGGTGAGCATCATACCGGGATCGCGGTAGATATGGTCGTTGGATACTTCGCGGTAAAATTCTTCGGGGGCTTTGTTCTCAACGATCAGTTGGTATATCAGGCTCGAGAAGCCGAAATCGGCGATCGAGGAAAGGTAATTGTTCTGACGGTCATTGAAAAAATAGGCCAGGCGCGTGCGGTCGAAATCCATGATCTCGCCGACAATGAAGAGCCCGGGGTATTCCCGTTTCAGTTCTTTCGCCCAGCGGCTGAGGCCTTCCAGATCGGAATAGGCGTAGGTGTCCTGTCGGATCCCGTCCAGTCCGACGGTCTCGATCCACCAGATCGCATGCTGGATCCAGTAATCCACCACGGGCGGATGCTCCATGTTCATATCCGCAAGGTAGCCCGCGAACCAGCCTTTGACGGGCAGGGAACGCTGTTCTTCGCTTCCGTAGACATCGGTGATATCCATGATCCGGTAATTGCAGTTCTCGTGCGCGGCCAGGCTTCCGTTGAGCCATTCCGGGGAGGGCGGGTTCACGGCGATCGGATGGGTGGGCGCGATATGGTTGACGATATGGTCCTGGATCAGTTTAATGCCCCGCTCCCGGCAGGCCGCGGCCAGTTCCTTGTAGGTGTCCACGGTTCCCAGATGCGGGTCAACCGCGTAGGTGCGGGTAGGCGTGTATCCGTGGTAGCAATTGATATAATCGTTCTCATAGACCGGCGTCATCCAGAGTGCGGTCACCCCGAGTTCCCCGAGATAGTCCAGATGGTCCGTCACGCCCAGAAGATCCCCTCCCCTGCGCCCCCAGCGGTGCCCGGGACGGAGCGGATCCTTATGGCCGGGTATGTAATTATTGCTTTTATCACCGTCCGCAAAGCGGTCCGGCATCAAGAGATAAACGACATCCGAAGCGTCGATCGTCCGGACCGCATGCCCTTCCCTCGGAAGGACGGGAAACCGCATCGTCACCTTTTCCCCTGTCGCGGGGTTTGTGAACAGGACCGGGCATTCGCCGGACTTTCTGATCTTGAGCGTTACATTGAAGTAGTGCCGGTCCGGATAGGCGGACGCATCGATCAGTCTGGCGGCGGGACCTCTCAGCGAGGCCTGCCAACCGGTAAAATCATCTCCGTACACCAGCACGCTGACCGTGTCGCGTTCCATGTCCGCCCACCAGTTCGGGGGTTCGAAGTGCGTGATCTCGAGCGCCGGAAGCAGTTTCAGGCAGAGGGCCAGCAGAAGCAATTTATACGAATGTTTCATAGGGTACCTTTAAATATAGTCTGAATGTACCGCCGCTGCGGCACCTTGTCACCTTATTTATTCTCTTTTTCCGCACGGATCCCTTTTCTGAAAAGCAGCCTCCAGATCAGCAGCCAGGCCGCGATCGCGGCAAGGGAGATCATGAACACGGTTTTCCCTCCGCCCATAATGCACAGCGGCACGGCAAGCGAGGTCCAGACCCCGCCGCCCATGAAAGGTTCATGCAGCAATTGTTTGTAGCCGAATGCCTGGTAAGCCGGCGTCTGCTGTTCGGGATCCACCACGCGCAGGAGCAGAAGCCCGGTGGCCGTCACGCCCATGGACTGTCCCATCTCCGCGATGGCGCGTTCGAACCAGGCATCCGGCAAGAGCCGTCTGGCCAGGAACATCACGCAGAAAACGTTCCACAGGATGCCGAAAAGGACAATGATAAGGAGCGGAATGAGATTCGCGGATACCAGCGACAGGTTGATCATGGCGATCGCGGAAACGACCAGAAAGTCCAGGGCCGTTCCCGAAACGCGGTGGACGACCTCCCGGTTCAGGATCCTGTCGATCTTCAGAACGCGGCTCATCAGCAGCTGTACGATCAGACCGCCGATCATGCTCAGGGGGAAAAGCGGGAAAGCGCTCAGCAGTCCCTTTTCCTGCAGGGAAGGGAACAGGGATTCGATCCCGGTCAATCCGAGTTTGAGCACATAGCCGATAAAAACGGCGACACCCACAATGGCGATATGCAGGGCAAAGGTATCAACCGAGGCCGACGAGACGGTCTGTTTTCCCGCGGACGGCTGTTCGGCGGGGTCATAGATGCCGATCACGTTGCATTCGGGGATCTCTTCGATCTTTTTGAGGTTGCGGGTGTAGCCGCGGCGGACCGCCCAGTTCACCAGTCCGGTCCCAACGATGATGGCAGAAATGATCCCGAAGGTCGCCGAGGTCAGGGCGTAATCCAGGCCTTCCGGCCAGTTGAAATGCCGGAACACGTCCGCGAGTCCGGCGGCCGTTCCGTGGCCCCCCTCAAACCCGACGGGAATGATCACGCCGAAATAGGCGGGAAGACCGAAGAGCGGCGTGATCAGCAGGACGGTTATGCCGATCCCGACGACGTATTGCCCCCAGGCCACGATCTGCCCGTACGCCAGCTGGGGGCCGCTTTGTTTCCAGATCTGCGGCAGTTTCGGGATCTTTACGCCAAGGAAAAGGGAGGCAAAGCAGATATTGATCAGGAATCCGGGAAGCTTATCCCAGCCCGCGGTCACGCCGGCCGGCAGATGTTCACCCGCCAGCTGAAGGACCAGAAGTCCGCACAGTCCGCCGATCACCGCGGCGGGAAGATAGAGTTTTTGCAGGAATCTGATCCGGACCCGAAGGATCTTCCCGATAAGGAGCAAAAGGCAAAGTGATGTGAATGAAAGTACGATCGCCATTCGTATCCCGGATATGGGTTCGTCGGAAAGAACAGGTCTTTCAGAAGATCATTATTTAAGGATCAGCATTTTTTTCGTTTCCGTATGCCGTCCGGAGCTAAGCCGGTACAGATACACGCCGCTCGGGAGCTGCGCGGCATCGAAATTCAGCGTGTAGTCCCCTGCGGACTGGCGGGCGTTCACGAGGGTCGCGACCTTTCTGCCGCCGAGGTCGAAAACGCTGAGTTCCACGTCGCTGTCCGCGGTCAGCAGGTAGCTGATCGTCGTGTGCGGGTTGAAGGGGTTCGGGTAGTTCTGGCGCAGTGCGAAGGAACGCGGTTTCACGGAAGAGAGGGCTACCGGCGATTCCAGCAGTTTCTGGTCCGTATAGATGCGGAATTCGCCCGGCGCGAGCAGGATCCCTTCGTTGGTGTCCGTCACGGACAGGGTGTCATCATGAAAATATTCATACCAGATCCCTCCGTGATGGAAGGCCGGCGTCGCCGTTTGCTCCACCACGCCGAAATTGCCGAGAACGACCGCGTTCGGGCCGGTCCCGGAAAGTTTGATGCGCTTTGCCGCGACATTATTTCCCACGGAAAGTTCCACTCCGGTGGCCCCGCCGAAAACGCTGTAGTTCGCACGCAGGAAATTCATGATGCTGTAGAGGTTATAGACGTCCCGGCGTTCCGGCACCCCGTAATAATCCCATTTGATCGGCTTGTTCCCGGTACGGCCGTTGTAGTCGATGGAATAGTCGTAACCCAGCTCCCCGAACTGCCAGATCATCTTGGGACCCGGCAGGCTCAGCAGAAATACCGCGCTGAGCTCCATGCGGTCCAGGGCGTTGTTCAGGTACTTGATGTTATAGGTTCCCGAACTGTTGCCGTATTCTTTGTTCTTGTAGGTAATGCGTTCTTCATCGTGGCTTTCCATGTAGCCGACCGCGTGCCAGTAGGTCCAGCCGCGGGTCCCGTGATAGAGCCAGGACAGGTCCGAACTGCTCAGATAGCCCATGGAGGCTTCGGAGTAATTGTGATTGCCGTTGCCCCAGAGCATCATGCCGTAATTGGACAGTTCCAGCTCTTCGTTGTTGTCGCTGAAATGCTCCAGGATCACGTAGGCTCCGGGATCCGTTTCCCAGATCTTGTCCGCCATGCGTTTCAGGATCGCGATGCGGCCGCTGTCCCAGTGGCCCCAGGCCGCGACATCGCTGCCGTAATTGGTCTGGGTAAAGCCTTTCGACAGGTCAAAGCGGTATCCGTCGATATGGAATTCCTCGATCCAGTAGCGGTTGGCGCGGTCCAGATAATACTGCGAGGCTTTGCTCTCGTGATCCATGTCGTAGAAAACACTGAACGGATGCATGTCCCCGGTGTTGAACCAGGGGTTTTGCGCCGTAGGCTTCCCGTAATCGCCCTCATTGTAAAGCCGCACCAGCGGGTTTTGCCCCGTGGCATGATTGTAGGCGACGTCCATGATCACGGCAATGCCGTTGTTATGGCAGAGATTGACAAGCTCTTTCAGCTTCTGCGCCGGACCGTAATATTTATCCGGCGCGAAATGGAACATGGGATTATAGCCCCAGCTTTCGTTCCCCTCGAATTCCTGGATGGGCATCAATTCGATCGCCGTAATGCCGAGACGCTTGAAGTAATTGATGGAATCGATCAGCGCCTGATAGGTGCGCCCGTAGCTCCAGTCCCTGACCAGCAGCTCATAGATCACCAGCTTGTGTTTTTCCGGCCGCACAAAGTCCCCGTCGGTCCAGGTGAAGGCCGGGGGATCCGTCTGAAAAACGCCGGCCGGAAAGGATGTCTTATTTTCCGGATAGCGCTTCAGTCCCGGGTAGCGCGTTTCGGAAATGTATTCATCGTTCCAGGGGTCGAGGATCAGCGGACTGTAGGGGTCCGCGATGCGGATGTCGCCGTCCACAAGGTACTGGAAAGCCATGGCGCTGTCCGGCAGGCCCGTCAGGGTCAGCCAGAACCAGGTCGAATCGGCGTGGGTGGAATCCTTGTGCATCTGAAAGGCCGGATCGACCTTCCAGTCGTTGAAATCCCCGATCACGAATATATGGTCTTTGTAGGGTGCAAAAAGCGACAGGCTCACGGAAGATCCCGATTGCACGGTGATCCCGTCCTGCAGTCCTGCCGGGCGCGCGCCGGTATTCGGACCGTATTTGACGATGCACAGCTTGTCGGTCGTATCCCGCAGTCCTCCGGCAAGGGCGACGGCGATCAGATCGTTCATGCCCGACTGCAGAAGCGCGGGATCCAGATCATAGGACAGGCTGTCCTTGTCGCTAACGCTGTACAAGGGCGATTCGTTGACAAAGAGGGTAATGCTGTCCGCCGTGTCGCTGACGCCCGCGACAAGGTGAATAACGTCCGTTCTCTCCTCCCCGACGAACAGGGGTGAGCGTTCCGGTTCTCCGTATTCGTTCTGCAGGGCGGGTTCCAGCCAGGCCGCGGTGATCCCGGGCTCATACAGGGTAAGGAAAAGGTCTTCGCTCTGCGGACTTCCGGTGCTGCTGCGGAAAACGAAGGCCAGCTTCAGGATCTTTTCCGTGCCCGGGGCATTGTAGTATTCGTGCGGATACCCGATCACGAGCCGGTACAGGTTGTCGGATAGTTTCACCAGGCGGTTCTTTTCCGTATTTGTGGTGGGCCACACCGTCCAGACATGTTCCCACTTGTCGCTGCCTTCAATGAGCACACCCGTATGCGCGTAGAGCGTGCCGGTGTAGTTCATCAGCGCCTGATTGCCGCGTGTCGCATCAAAATACACCACGATGGAATCAAACTCCGTCGGGAAAGCGGGATCGGAATAGACCGGGTTTTGCGCGTATGCGGCGATCGCCAAAACGCATAACAGATATGCAATTCTTTTCATTGTTTTCCTTGTCCTGATATCGATTAGTTAGGCTAATATTATGAATTTTTGCGGGCTTATTCAAGGTTAAAATATATTTAAAGCTGCGTGTTTTCGTTTTAAGGTCGTGATGTGCGTCACAGTTAAATTCCGATGCTTGATGCCGGGATTCAAGGATTGTAAATTATTTAAAAATAAGGGAGGATGAAGATGAACTTATCGTTAAGTATCGCTTACCACATCATGTTTCAGGCGGAAAAGCCCGGCAGCGGGATCGATCTGAATCATAGGAGCCTGATCGGACACATTTCACAGCTGCTCGAAAACAAGGCATGTCACATCTACGCGATCGGCGGGCGGGGGAGCAGAGTGAACATGCTGATCTCCCTGGATCCGAAGGTCGCTCTGGCGGAACTGCTTGAAGAGATCATGGATTCCTCGGAAGCACTCATCAAAAATGAGCTTAAGATCAATGGGTTCAGGAACCGGGAAAGGGATTATTGGGCTTATACCCACAGTACTCATCTTATGGATCATATTATTGATTTCATCATGGCCGATGACGAGGCATATCAGGAGGAACGCCGGGCCAGAGAGGCCTACCTGTATCACAGGGCGCGGAAAGGCGAGGATCTTGATGATGATCCGTTTTTTGACGAGCTGTATTTTATGGATCCGTGACAGGGTGTTTGTATTATTGACCGGGCTTATTATGTAGAACCGCGCTGCGGTTCGGATTAAGGACAAACAAATGTCTATTGTGGGTTATCCCCTAACGGGGATGTGGAGCCTCGGAAAGATTGTAGCGGTTGCGTTGCCGTGCGGTATATTTTTGTTCAACCCCTCTGGGGTTGTTTTTGGGTTAAGCGGAAACTATACTGTTCTTCGATCCGCCTTCTGGCGGATCGCTTGTTCAACCCCTGCGGGATCACAGTTCAACTACTCCAGAGTTGTTGAACCCCGGCGGGGTTCAACCATAATAGAACATGCAAACAATAAAACCGAACCACAGCGTGGTTCAACAGGAATCTTTTTGCGTCTTCCGTAATTATTTTTATATTCCGGGGTTTAGTTAAACACAGGTTAGGGAGAGCCGGCATGTCAGCATTTCAAACAACACTTCTTATTTTGATCATTTCGATCATCGTTTCATTTCTTTACGGGCTTTTTACCCGCAATTATTCCACCGTGGACCGGCTCTGGTCGATCCTGCCGCCGGTGTATGTTCTGGTGTGGATGAAAGATTTCCAGGACAATCCCCGCTATGTGATCGCCGCGATCCTGGTTATTGCCTGGGGTATCCGTCTGTCGCTGAACTTTGCGCGGCGCGGAGGCTACGGCTTCGAGTGGGGCAAGGGATTCACCGGCGAGGACTACCGCTGGGAGATCATGCGAAAAAAGATCCCGAACCGTTTTGTTTTCGAGATCTTCAATTTGCTCTTTATCTCCGCTTTTCAGCTTATTCTTGTTTTTGCCATCACCCTCCCCCTGTACACCGTCGGCCAGATCAACGCGCCGCTGGATGCGGCCGATCTTCTCCTTTTCGGTCTCCATGCGCTTTTTCTCATCCTTGAGACGATCGCCGACAATCAGCAGTACCGGTTTTTCAGCGAACGTGATTCCGCGGAATTCAAGGACAGTCCCCGCCACCGGCTGGGTTTCAACACCTTCGGACTCTGGAAACATTCCCGGCATCCGAATTACGTCTGCGAAATGGCCCAATGGGTGGTCGTCGGCCTCTATGCGATGCGCCTGACCGGACAGCCGGTCTCCCTTGCCGGAGCCGCCGTTCTGGTTTTGCTCTTTGCCGGCAGTACGAACCTGGCCGAAAATATCACCCTCTCAAAATATCCCGCCTACCCCGAATGGCGGAGGGTATCCGTTCCCTGGGTAACATTGCCCGGTGTGAATGCGAAGAAGAAAAACGAATTTTTGAAATCAATTAAGACGTGAAACCCTGCTTCGCCAAGGCTACGCAGGGCAAGCGTGAGACGTAAGACGTGAAACGTAAGACGAGAATATCAGAATATTTCCTTTGGTGGAACATTATATATTTTATGTGTTATAACTATTGCCTTGAAAAAAAAACACTTATATTTTCATCGAAACAATAATTTTTGTGGAGATGATAAATGAAACGTCTGACAGTTATGATAATCCCGGTACTGTTCCTGTTTTTGATCTCGTGCGATCTTTTTGATCCTGAAGGCAATAATGTTCCGGAATGGTATCCCTCTACCTGGACATATTCCGAATCAGAAATGAGTGAATTTTCTTCAAGGTATTCGGTATTTGTTAACAGCTACAATGTTTCTGATGCAAGAATTGATATTGATACTTTAGGGGCTCATTTATTTGATTTTTTCTATCGAAATGTAACACAACTTTGCACATTTAATACTGGTGTTGAACAAGAACTTGAATTTGATACTGAGCTAAAATCATTTTTTAATCAATGGTGGCGAATATTCTCAGCTGAGCAATTTGAAATTGATTCATCTCATATATCTATTTCATCGAGAAACGGGGATGTTTCGGGTAGATTTTATCCGAAAAATAATTATAACTATCCGTTAAATGATCCGCTTTGGGATCTTGGACAGCTCAGAGCTAAAGTTGATAGTAATGGTTATTTATTTGATCTTTGGTCAACACTTATTCCTCAACTACCCATACCGGATGAACCGATCATAGATATAAATGAAGCAAAATATATCATAGACGGATATACTTTTACCCTAAATGCCTGGCCTCAAATTATTGAACACACATTATCTCTTGATGATATTGAATCTTCAGAAATGGTTGTTTATATTGAGAACAATAGTCAGAATCGCTTCGGTTATATTAAATATCGTCTTGTATGGAGATTTAGAGTTCAAGATGGATATATTTGTGTTGATGCTATAACGGGTGAAAATCTGGAATTTCATCAAACAACGATCTATATGTGATCGAATTATCAATCTACTGTAAAAGAGCTCTGAATTTCGGGGCTTTTTTATTTTTGGAACAGTCATCAACCTGCGCTTTGCGAGCTTCGGTGGATCCGGTCGAGATAACATCCTCATCCTCAGCTACCTATCCCCTCTTCTCCGCCTCTCCTCCTCAATTTAATTCAAGCAAAAAAGCAAAGGGCTCCGAAATTCGGAGCCCTTCTTTATCATGTATCCTCCTGCGCTCTGAGAGCCGCGGAGGACAAACCAGTCACCAGTCATCCGGCTTCGCTGCGCTACGCCGTGACGAGCCAGTCACCAGTCACCAGTTACCAGTTACTATTTCATCAATACCATCTTTTTGGTAACAATGGTATTATCCGCATTCAGACGATAGAAGTAAACGCCGGAAGCCAGGTTAGAGGCATCGAAGTTCACGTCATAGCTGCCTGCGTTCACAAAACCCTTGACCAGGGTCTTCACCGTACGGCCCGCCATGTCGAAAACCGAAAGGTTCACGTCAGCGCCGACCGGGAGTGCGAAGGTAATGGTCGTAACCGGGTTGAAGGGGTTCGGATAGTTCTGAGCCAGTTCAAAGTTCCCGGGAAGATCTTCAACGGCAACGCCCGGCGTCGGGGTCCATTCGCTGTAGAAGGTCGGGTTGATGCTGCCGAAACGGATGTAGAGGTAGCTTTCGGCCTGGGAATCGTCGACGTTAACGATATGGTTGTTCCCGTATCCGCCTTCGCCGCCTTCATTGTCGCCGCCATTGATACCGAACTTGCATTCCTGACCGACGGTATGACCGCTGTCCGGTGACAGGAAGTAGGTAATGGTATAGATGGTGTCGCCGGCGGTGGCATCGCCGTGTGTGCCGTCATCCCACATTTTGCGGTTGACGTCGCTCATCAGGGAAGAGCCCCATCCTGCCCAGGTGCCTTCGGCATTGTTTGACAGGGGGCCGTTGATCGCGACGCCGCTGATCTGGGTGATGCTGCTGATATCCTGCGAACCCTGGATGTCTTCCAGCGTTTTGCCGCCCAGAACGGTGGCAAAGGCCGGACGCAGGTCGCATTCGACATGGACCGTGACATCGCGGGCAAGCGGGTTGTTGTTGCGGAAGAAGGGCATGCGGCGGTCGCTGCCGTCCGATTCATCGGTATCGGCAACGGTTGCGCTGGCGCTTTCAATGATGATGCGGCGGCGTTCGGCGGCACTCGCCGTACTGCCGTCATAGTTGAAGTTGTAATACACTTCGCGCTGTTCAACGCCGTTCTTGATCAGGTAGTACTGATAATAGAGGTATTCGCCGAATACCAGGGGAACGTCATTGACGGTCGCAGAATACATCTGCGTGCCGCCGACGTGGACCATTGTGACTTCCAGAACTTCCGTTGAGCTCAGTTCGTAGCCCAGGCGGACTTCCAGCGTATCGCCGATCTCGAAGCCGTTGTTCTCGACGGCTGCCGACATGTCAACGCCGAACACGATGTCCGCGGTATCGGAACCTTCGAAGTTACCGCCGGGAATGTCATTCCACCAGACCCAGGCGATGGTCGTGTCATGGGTCCCAAGGCTGATCCCGCGGTTCTCGTTGCCCGTGAAATAGGCGCCCTGGAGGTTCTCATTGTGATCGGACCATGAGGTACCGTTAAGATAACGATACATTTGGTCCGTCAGGGGCATGAGGGTAGGATCGAATTTCAGATGGATGTTCCAGAAATCCGAAGCACCTTCCTGATCCAGAGTGTAGGTTCCCGGCGACCACATGTTGGTCCCGGTGCCGTTGACCGGGAAACCGCCGACCATGCTGAGCGGCAGTTCCGGATTAAATCCTTCATCCGCACTCATGTTGATCCGGAAGAACACGTCCACGGAATCCGAAGGGACGTAGGGCGGGTTCCACATATTGTTCACGTAAGCAACCTGCAGAGTTGTGTCTGCAGCAGGCAGCACGTACATACGGTTTCCGCCGACCACATTCTCTTCCCAATGGTAGGCTTCTTCATTCACGCTATCCATGTAGCAGATCTTATAAGCCATCCGCCATCCGATCATGGAATCGGGATACGCCACGGTCAGTTCCCAGTAATCGCCGCCGACATTGACGGCGTTCTGGCTGTCATCTCCCCAGGTCAGGAAGATGTTGTACCACTTATCAACGCCTTCAGGGCCGACTTCGGCTCCGCGGATCTGAACCAGATGGGTGCTGTCGGTAGCTCCCATACCGGTAAGGGTGGACATGTTCGCCACATAGGTCACACTGACATCTGCCAGTGCGAATGCGGTCAACATGACCATTAAGATCACAAGAATTTTCTTCATGTTGTTTACTCCTTTTCTTGTTTCTTGTTTTATGTTCATTTCTTTCTTGTCTCTTCTTTCATATCATGTCGTTGAGACGCAAGATCTTGCGTCTCAACTGCGTTTCTGTCCGTTTAAAAAGTCACAGCCAGGGAGGTTGTGTTCAGCATCCCCAGCCTGCCGAAGTGCTGAAACCCGTAATCGAACACGATCGACATTCCGGACACCTTCAGGTCAATGCCGACCCCCAGGGTCAGGCCGTTCTCGCGT
>CALMFL010000208.1 GCA_937862595.1 uncultured Fidelibacterota bacterium | reverse complement strand
TGCCATACGCATCTCGTTCATGCCGGTTCCCGCGCCCATGAACTTCAATACCGCCTGCAGGGCATGCACTATCAGGAGATCCAGAAAAAAGGCGGCGGGATCTATGCGTCCGTCAGAGCAACACGGGCCGCAACATCGGAAGAACTGTTTCAACAATCTTTGGAACGCGCAAAACTTTGCCTCAAACATGGAACAACCACGGCGGAGATCAAAACAGGTTATGGACTAGATCCCGAAACCGAAAAGAAAATGCTCGACGTCATCCATCGCCTGAACGATGAAAGCGATCTTGAAACCGTCGCAACCTTTCTGGGTCCGCATGTCTACCCCGACGACCGGGAACCTGAAGCTTATATGAACTGGCTGTTTAATGAGGGCATGGACCTTGCAAAAGAGCAGGCGGAATTTGTGGATATATATTGTGATGCCGGCGCCTATACATTTGAAGACACGGAACGATTTTTAAAAGCAGCAAAGAAAAAAGGTATTCCGCTCAAGATCCATTCGGGTCAATTCGAGGCGTTGGGCGCCACCGGACTGGCCGCCAATCTGGGCGCCGTTTCGGCGGATCATCTTGACCATGTCGGCGAGGCCGAATTCGATGCTTTGCTTCGCGCCGGAACTGTGCCGGTTTTCCTGCCCGGCTGTTCTTATTACTTAAAAACCGACTATCCCAATGCCCGTCCGTATCTGGATGCCGGCATGCCGGTCGCCATTGCCACGGACTACAACCCCGGCACCTGCCCCTCGCTCTCTATTCCCATGATGCTGTCCCTGGCGGTCATGCACATGGGCTTTACGCCCGATGAAGCTCTAAAAGCCGTTACGTTAAACGGCGCCAAGGCCCTGAAACGCGACCACATCATTGGATCACTGGAAAAAGGCAAACAGGCCGACATTCTGATCTGCTACATAAAAGAATTGGATGAACTGATCACAATGTTCGGGGGAAATTTTGTAAATAAGATCATTAAGAACGGCCTGTTGCTTTAACTTAAGCATGTTGAAAAGGAGAAAGGAAATGAATCGGAAACATATTCCTGCAATTGTTTTGCTTATCATTCTTGTTATTGCATTTATCGGGTGCTTTGATCCTCCCCGGGAAGAATTTACCGGGACCTTGATCTATCGGATGACAACATGGAATACCTATGATTCCAATGCTATGAACAAACCCGCCGTTGATACGCTTACCTGTCCACTCGTGGATGTACGAACCCTGATTTGGAAGATCGAAGTAACCAAAGATACACTTGTTCATGAAGGACCTGCAGATCAGGAATGGATCACCTTCTATGAATCGGATGAAGAAATGCTGAATTCCGAAAGAGATATAAGTGGCGTATTGAATACCGGCACATACAAAGGCATGAGAATTACCCAGCGCAATTTACTCTATTGGGTCTGTACGCATCCGGACAACCCCCAAGACACGCTGGATTTGTATGACCTGAACGTTCGGGATACAATGGACGTGGGTTTAAACGATACATTGATCAATTATTTTGGAACCGATGGTTTCTACTATCTGGTAGACGATACTTTATATAATTCCAATATATCCACAGAAATGGGCGGCGGCGCCGGTGAATTCATGGGATGCTACTTTAACATATTCCCGGGGAAAGTAACAGACGTGACCATGCGAATGAATATTGTATCGCTGGATTGGCTGGATTATAATGAAAACGGCATCTATGAATACTGGGGCGGCGATACGTTGGACAATTGGATGACTGCTCATGACAGTATCGTCACCATGGCGGATTTTATTGTTAGATATTACGATGAATAAACTAGGCACGAAATAAAACGATCTGTTCATATTCCTGTACTATGATCGCAATAACAAACCAAGAGGCCAAAAATGAAAAAAATAATGCTTGTATTACTTACCCTCATTATGACGTCTGCACTATTGGCAGATGATATTTTTTCAAAACACAGCTTATCCACAAATCTTGGTGGTCCCGGAGCGCTTGCAACATTTGAATATCAATATCAAATCCGTTCACGTGAAAAAAGCAGCTTTTCTCTTACCGCCGGCATGGGAAACGCATTGCTGATGTTTTCCTTTCCTCTCGGATTCAATTATACCTATGGAGATAAAAATCAAGTATTGGTCGGCGCTCACTTTGTTCCCCTGGCAATTTATTCCGATCTGTTTGGCAGTTTTTTATCTTCTGATCAAAGCGATTCGTGGCAAATAGCCTATGCATTTTCTCCTCGTTTCGGTTATCGCAGAATGATCAGCGGCCTTAATGGAGATTCATATTTTCAAATATATTTTTCACCTCTTTTCGGTTTACAGGGTGGGTTTTTTCCCAGTGGCGGAATTGGATGGGGCGTATATCTGTAACACATTTAATAAACACATACCCTTGAGGTGTATATGAAAAAGATCCTTGTCTTATTGTTGGCATGCTGCCTTTTTGTTTTCGCCTTTGCACAGGAAGAAAATCCTTATCGCCACGCTATCTCTTTGAATTATGGCGGTCCTTCCTCTACGATTCACGCTGAATATCAATATCAGCTTATTGCCAAAGAAAAACATCATCTGGGTGTTTCGGCAGGCGTCGGTTATATTTTTGGCGGTGTGGGCATTCCAATTGGCATTCAATACCGCTTCGGGAAGATCCACCAACTTGAAACAGGCTTATATTACAGTCAGCTTGCCTCAAGCGTTACAACATCCTTTAACATTTCTCTGCGACTGGGTTATCGTTTCAATTATAAGCAGTTCTTTGCACATGCTTACGTTTCGCCCATGATGGGCGTAAGCTATTCACGCTCGCCCTGGGTTGGATTGGGAATAGGGATCTATCTGTAGTTCGGGGTTCGGGGTTCGGAGTACAGAGTAAGATTTTTTGAGGATTTGAATGAAAATAATTGTCTTTTTCATAATAATAATGACGTTAACTTTTTCGCTTTGGGCTGAAAATGAGATCCCGCGGCATGGCCTGACATCCCATCTCGGCGGTACGGCTGCTATAGCTGAACTTGAATATCAGTACAGATTTTTCGTAAGCGACCGGCATGCTTTCTCTGCCACGGCGGCGATCAACACAGTTGGAGTAAATATCGGTTTTCCCATCGGGCTCAATTACACCTTCGGACAAAAAAACCAGTTATTGCTCGGTGTCCGTGTTGTGCCGAATATTTTATTCGGCAGCTTTGATGAGGAAGTTGACGTGCCTTTCTGGTCTTATTTGCTCAACCTCAGGGTCGGCTATGGCCGGGAATTGCGCTTGTTCAAAGAAGATTTTACGCTTTACATCTATGCGTCGCCCTTTATGAATCCGGGATCCGGCAGGATTCTGCCCTGGGCCGGAATTGGATTGACGCACTATTTTTAATATCAACTATTTTCTTATTTTAAATACACCGCCTCATGAACAGATCCCTTCCTGCCCCCGAAAGATCGGGGCGGAACTCGGGACGACAGGCTGGTTCGTATTTCAATATTACGACACAGAATTGAGTCACACGTTCTTCATCACATCTTTCCTGCCTTCGCTCCGAAGCATCGGAGCTACGGCCGGCACGCGTCTCACGTCTTACGTCTTACGTCTCACGTTTCACGTCTTACGTCTCACGTTTCATGTCTTACGTCTCACGTTTCACGTCTTACGTCTCACGTTTCACGCTCTTTTTTGTCTCCCGGATATTCACTTCAAGAATTTCATCCCATCTCGTCGTAAAGGATCTTGATCGTTTTCCCTGCTTTAAGGCATGCTTGTCCAGCAGCCCCTGATCCCCCAGGCGCACCGTGCCGCGGCCGTAGCGTTCGTTCAGCACGTCGACCGCCCGGACCAGTTCCATTTCGCGCTTGTTTTCGTATATTCCGTTGAATAGTTCGCCCTGCAGGCTGTCTTCCCGAACAAAATCCGTCAGGATAACCCCGGCCTTTTTATATTCGAATCCCGGGCGGAAGATCTTTTTCAGCGCCTCTTTCGCGGTACGGACCAAGGCCAGGGTGTTCTGCGTCGGCGGGAATGAAACGACGATATTCCGCTTGTACTGCGGCAGGTCTTCGCGGAAATAGTTCGTATGAATAAAGACCATCATGCCGGACGCGCAGGAATTCTGCCGGCGAAGCTTGGCCGCGCAGGTGACCGTATGGCTGGCAACGGCCTGTTCGATCAGGTCGTACTCCCGGAGCATAGTCCCAAAGGAACGCGCCGTGCAGATCGCCTTCTTCGCTTTGTTCGCGGATTCAAAGACCAGCGAGGGGATGCCCAGGAGCTCTTTTTTCAGGCGCAGGCCGACCACGGTGAGCTCCCGCAGAACGAGAGGATCCGGCAAACGGACCAGGTCCAGCGCATGGCTCACCCCCATCAGTTCCAGTTTTTTCGACAGGCGCCGGCCGATCCCCCAGACCTCGCGCAGGGGAAAGGTGCGCAGGACTTCCTCCCTGACAGCCGGGTCCGACAGCACGTACGTGCCCTTGAATTCCGGCCGCTTTTTCGCAAGATGGGTCGCAACCTTGGCCAGCGTCTTGGTCGGCGCCGCCCCGATGCTGACCGGAATGCCGGTTTGTTTTACGACCTGCCGGCGGATCTCCTTTGCCAGGGCGTCCAGTTTTTCATCGGTCCCCTCGCCCAGGTCGAGAAAGGCTTCGTCGATCGAGTAGATCTCAATATCCTTTGCGTAGCCGGAAAGCACCGACATCACCCGCCGGCTCATATCGCCGTACAGCGCAAAATTGGTGGAAAAGACCTGAACCTTTTCCGCCTCGATCAATTTCTTGTACTGAAAGACCGGCGCGCCCATCGGGATGCCGAGCGCTTTGGCCTCATTGCTGCGCGCGATGACGCAGCCGTCGTTATTTGACAGGACGACGACCGGCTTGCCGTTGAGGGACGGATCGAATACGCGTTCGCAGGAAGCATAGAAATTATTGCAGTCGACCAGGGCGATCATGGTTTCATCTTTTTTATGACATAGGTCACAATACCCCAGATCATGAAGTCGTTGTCCTCACCCACGGGAATGGGATCAAATTCCGGATTCTCGGGCAGAAGAAAGCAGTTGCCGCCTTCCACGTGCACCCGCTTGACGGTGAATTCGCCGTCGATAAAACAGACCGCGACGGCATCGTTCACCGGATCGAGCGAGCGGTCGATCACAAGCACGTCCCCGTTCAGTATGCCGATGTCCCGCATGGAGTTGCCCTTGACCCGGCCGTAAAAGGTGGCATTCGGGTTCCGGATCAGCTCTTTGTTCAGGTCAAGGCTCATGTCCATGTAATCGTCCGCGGGAGAGGGGAAGCCCGCGGAAATGTTCTTTGCAAAAGGCAGTTCCTGCCGGATGCGGGTATCCGCGGTATAAAAATCGATCATCTTCATTTTTTTGATGCGGGACAGTTTCATCGTCTAGATCCGTTCGTAATCGTCTTCATAGCGCACAATATCGTCCTCGCCGAAATACTCCCCCGTCTGGACCTCGATGATCGCCGCGGGTGCGCTCCCGCAATTTTCCATCCGGTGCTTCGCTCCCGCGGGAATGTAGACATGCGTATTGACGGGGTAGTCGGCGACCGTATCTCCCACGGTAATGCGCAGGATCCCTTCGCTGACGATCCAGTGCTCGTTGCGTTTTTCATGGGACTGCAGGGAGAGGCGATGTCCCGGATTGACCGTGATGCGTTTCACCTTGCAGGCGGGATGGTCCAGCAGCACTTCGAATTTGCCCCAAGGGCGCGTTTCGCTAACATGTTCGTTCATGGAAAAGACTCCTTTTTACTGTCTCCGTCACCGTGCGGGTTTCCGGCGGACGATCATGATAAAAGAGAACAGCAGTACGGCGGATGCAACGTACTGCATTGCGTTCAGCGTGTTCCGGTTGATCGCATAGTCCAGGATGACCGCGGACAGCGGCCAGAATAATTCAAAGACGGTCGCGACCGAGGCCGGGATGCGTTTCAGTCCGAAATAAAAAATGAACATGGACAGCGCGCCGCTGCTGAACACGATCAGGACCAGCAGTTTCCAGTGCAGGGGCTCGATCGCGGGGAAGGCGCGGAACTGTCCGCCGATCAGAATAAAGATCAGGGAGAGAAGAAAGGTTCCGCCAAAGCGCAGGGCGGTTGCGTTCGCAAAACCGACCTCCTGCGTGAATCGCTTTCCGAACACCGTCGAGGAACCGAATGCAAAGGCCGCAAGCAGGGCATACACGGCGGCGGGATCGATCAGACGGATATCCTGTAGCCGCACATCCTGCTTCGCGAATGCCAGGAAATACGCCGCCAGGATCGCCAGGACCGCCCAGATATAGAAATCCCGGCGCAATTTTTCTTTCAGGATGATGCGCGCCAGGACCAGGGCGAATACCGGCTGCAGCTTCTGCAGGATCACCACGGTCGCGAGGGTGGTCTCCACCTCCGGATCATAGGCGGCAAAAAAAGCTTTGGTGATGAAGAGCGTGCCCAGCAGGCCGCCCCAGAGGCAAATCCAGCCGAGGGAACCCCAGGTTCTCAGCGACATGCGCCGCGTTTCCTTCCAGCCGCGGATAAAAAAGGGGATAAGGACCAGAAATCCGAGTCCGTGCTCCAGGAACACGACCAGGGCGGCCGGCAGGTGATAAAATTTCGGGCGGATGAAGACCCCGTCCAGACTCCACAGCAGGGCGGCAGCCGCGACGGCAGCCGCTCCGATGATTAGCGATACGTTCGCTTTATTCCTGATCATGCGCTTCCTCTCCCTGCTGTATCTGCAAAAGTCCGTCAAGCTTATCTTCCTGTTCGTCAAGCCAGCTTCGCAGGGTCACGATATCCTGCCGCTTCTCTATCCTGGCATGCAGGGCGATCCCGGGCGTTTCAAAATCCGGGTCCGTTTCAAGGCGGATCTCCGGAGGTACCTTTAATTTTTCCATCTGCCGCTTCATGCGGCGGCGGTATTCCGTCATGTTCGGGTAGCGTCTTTGCGTCAGCGCCTCACGGATCGCGTTCAGCCTTGCGGCGGCGGATAATTCCGTATTCTCGAGGATCCCGTCCAGTCCGGCGGACATCCAGCAGGCATCGAAGCCACACGTCTCGCGCCGGGCGGTCTCGCTCAACAGGACCGCGATCGTTTCAAGCACGTTGATCCCGGGATTCAGCGCAAGCAGAGGTCCCAGGCGCTCCCGTAGGCGGGGATCCGAAAAAACGGAAATCCGTTTCAGGGGGACATGCTTGTTCACGAAATAGTTCTTCCACTCCGGCTCACAGGCGTCGAGATCCCGGATCATAGCCCACTGATCCCGGCCGATCCCAAGACGGCGCGACCAGAGAAGAGGGTCATGTCCGGCGCAATGCGCCTCAAGAAAACGTATGACCCGCGCAATATCGAAAACGTTCAGTTCGCGCACCTTTCGTTCGGCATCCAGAAGATCCGTCAAAACCTCTTCGCAGGAAGCATTTTCCGGATAAGTCCAGGCGCTGATCTCCGTTTTTCCTGGAGTTCCGCTTTTGACCTCTCCCGCGACAACGAGCCAAACGCCGTCCTTTTTCCACAGAAGCGGCGCGGGGAATACCCCTTGCAGGCGGTTCAGGACGCCCCCTCCCGGCGTCTCGGAGAAGAGCTCAAAACGGCGGTCCCCGACCGCGATATCCTTGATTTTTATTGGGTGTAAGCGTTTCATATCAGTGAAATACTACGTATAATTTTACTCTTTTGAAAAGAAAAAATGTTGTGTTTCGGGATAAAAGACCTTAAGTTGATACTGCTCTTTGAATGAAACTTGCGGTCTTAATTTTGTGAATCAACATCAATGACACGGGAGCCCAGCTCAATGTCCGCGGAAATCAGGCCTTCCCGCCATAGCCTCGGCGAAGTCGGGTTAAGGAAGATTGAACCGGACGGCAGGTTCCCACCGTGAAGAACGGGTTCATATAAATAGCCGCAAGTTTTTTTATCCGGTCAAAAATTTCCCGTACCGGCAACCCTCCGTCCGGGCACCTCTGCCCTTCCGATAATTTATCATCTTTTTCCTTGTTTTTATCCGGCCTTTCCTGTAGATTTAATCATGCAATATATGTGGATAACATGTGGATAAAAATAACACATAAATATTGCAGACCTTGGTAATTTTGATCTGAGTCTAGTTGAAACAATATATTTTCTTATGATTCAGGGGGTTTTGCCTCGGCCGTTGTTGTGCATTACCTGTTAGCATGATGTGGATAACTGTGGATTAGCGTGTGGATAACTTAGAATCAATATCGCTTGCGCCCCTTGGGGAATCGCGCTGGGACGCCTGTCTGAAGGACCTTGAGGGGGTTTTGAACCCTCAGAGTTTTTCGTCCTGGTTTTCGCCCTTGCGCTTCTGTTCCAACGAAAACGACATTCTGACCCTGGCGGCGCCGAACAAGTTCCATATCGAGTTCATTGAATACAATTACTGGAACACCTTTTCGCCCATTATCGACAAATATTTTCCCTCCAACAAGAAGGTTCAGTTCGTCATCAATTCCGCCCTGCAGGAGGAAAAACCTTCGGGCGTGTCCGCGCATTCCGATATCCGAACCATGGTCCCGGGAAAGGCGGATCCCGCACCCGCAAGAAAGCCCGCCCAGCAGGACCTGTATTCCACTTTCAACAGCCGTTTCACCTTTGAGGAATTCGTCGAGGGACCGCATAACCAGTTCGCCAAGGTCGCGGCGTCCTCCGTTTCGGAAAATCCGGGGCGTTCTTACAATCCGCTCTTTATCTACGGGGGAACCGGCCTGGGAAAGACGCATCTGCTGCAGGCGATCGGGAACCGGGTGCACGCCAAAGATCCTTACAGCCGCGTGATCTACGTCTCCATCGACACCTTTATGCGTGATTTTATCGATGCGATCCAGAACAACCGCAAAAGCGACTTCAGCTCATTGTATCTTCAGGCCGACATCCTGCTCGTGGACGACGTCCAGTTCCTGAAATCCCGGGAAGGGACACAGGAGCAATTTTTCCATATTTTTAACGACTTGCTTCAGCGTGACAAACAGATCGTCATCACCTCGGACCGGCCGCCGAAGGAGCTGGAGGGCCTGGAAGGGCGCCTTGTGTCCCGTTTCCTTTCGGGACTCATGGTGGATGTCCAGTCGCCAGATTATGAATCCCGCATCGCGATCCTTCAGCATAAGAACGTCATCGAGGACCTTGATATCCCCTACGAGGTCGTGGAATTCATTGCGCAGAACATCAGTTCGAACATCCGGGAGCTTGAAGGCGCCCTGACCACGATCCTGGCGCGCAGTTCGCTGAACCATGCGGACATTACCCTCGGGCTCGCAAAGTCCGTCCTGATGGACATCAAGGGCGTAAAGCGAAACCGGATCATCTCCATCGATACGGTCCAGAAGGTCGTGACCCGCTATTACAAGGTCTCAGCGAACGAGCTGGTCGGAAAAGGCCGGCGCAAGGAAGTCGCTCTGGCCCGCCAGGTCATGATGTACCTTTGCCGCGAATTGTGCAATGCGTCCCTGAAAACCATCGGATTGCGCCTGGGCGGCCGCGACCACACGACCGTCATGTACGGCGTGCGCGAGATCGGAAAACGCACCCGCGCGGAAGGCTCCTTCAAAAAGGAGATCGCCCTGATCACCCAGCAGATCGAATTCGAAGGCGATTAATTAACACAAAGGCGCGAAGTACCACAAAGCCGCAAAGAGCCTATTAAACCGTTAGGCGAACAACGTAAACAATTATTGAATACCCTAAAAGGATATAAAGCTTTCAAAGAGACAAGATACTGTTATTGTTTCCATATAACAGTTGATATTTTAACCTCTGTTTGTGTTTCTTTGAAAAAACCTATTTACTGTGGATTGGTGTATCTTTGCGGTTACAAAAACCCGTGGCTTTGCGGTACTTCGTGCCTTTGTGTACAGTGTTTCAGGCTATATTTCAATACCGAATTCTTTCAGAATGGCTTCCGAATGGCCCTCCACCCTGACTTTGGGGAATATTTTCAGGATCCTGCCCGTTTCGTCGATCAGAAAGGTCTTCCGGATCACGCCGGTGACGGTCTTGCCGTAGAGCTTCTTTTCGCCCCAGGCTCCGTACGCCGTCATCACACCCTTCTCCGGGTCCGACAGAAGCAGGAAGGGAAGCTCGTGTTTTTCCGCAAAGCGCCGGTGCGATTCCGGACTGTCGGCGCTGATGCCGATGACCGCGATGCCGTTGGCGGTATAGCTTGAATAGTCGTCGCGGAAGGAACAGGCTTCTTTGGTGCATCCGGGCGTGTCATCCTTCGGATAGAAATAAAGGACGACCCGTTTACCCCGGAATTGCTTCAGTTCGTGCTCGTTTCCCTTTGCGTCCTTAAGCTTAAAATCCGGAGCGATATCGTTCTTGTTCAGGGAATTCATTTTTTCACCTCTCTGTCTGTGGGTTTGATCTCAGGAAAATACCGGTCACGAATCCAGAAAGCGCGCCATAGCCCGGCGAACCTTGCCGATCTCATGGGTTATTCCCAGATGCCCGCGGTTGTTGTCCAGGATCAGGGTTTTGGCGCCGGTCTTTTTCGCAAGGTCCAGCGCCGGCTTCGGACTGACCAGATGGTCCTGTTTGTTGACAATGATCAGCATTTTAGTTCTTATGCGCTGTGCGGTCTTGTCCATATCTCCCCCGTCTTCCCGGCTGATGTCGTGATGATAGATCGCCCGTGACTGGCAGTAAAAATTATCCGCCGGGAATATTCCGGGATCGTAGGCGTCGAAACCCCCAAGGAAGGCCGGTACGTCTTCGGGTGCCATTTCTCCGGCGAAAAAATCCGGGGATTTCCCGTTGAGCGCCAGGGCGATCCGGACGGGGCGCATATATTCCGCTTCGGGAATGCCGTATTTTCTGCCGAGTTCAATGATCCCGAGCCCGGTCTGTCCGCGCAGGAGGTCATAGGCGGATTCGCGGGGCGTACTTACGTACAGGACGGCCTTTTCGACCATGCCGGGGTACCGGACAATGAACTCAAATCCCTGCATACTTCCCATCGAACCGCCGATCACGGCGTGAAGTTTTTTGATCCCGAGTTTCTGCAGGAGGGCATATTCGCATCGCGCCATATCGGCGATGCGGATGTCCGGGAAGTCCCGTCCCGCCTGCGTCGCCGAATTGGAGGGAGAGCTTGAGACGCCGTTCCCGAGCGCATCCGCCATGATGACGAAATACGCTGTAGTATCAACGAAATCATGGATCCGGATCAGGTTCCAGATATGTTCCGAAGTTCCCCCGAACCAGGTGGGATACAGGATGACGTTGCTGCTGTCGGCATTCGCCTGTCCGGCGGTCCGGTATCCGATCCGGCAATCCTCCAGGATGTCCCCGCCGGTCAGGAAAAAATCCCCCAGCCCGACCGTCCGGAGCGGCGGCGCCGCATAAATGAAAGGCATAAGGCAAAGGAGCAGAATAAATGACACTAAACCGCGCTTCATGTTCAAACCCCGTTCATTACAGATTGAATTCTTCGATACAGCTTCGGATCGCTTCCACTCCGCGCTGAATGCTGGTCTCGTCCGTGGCAAAGGAAATTCGAATGTAGCCCTCGGCCGCGGAGCCGAAATGACTTCCCGGCGTCGCCAGCACTTCATGCCGTTCTTTCAGCAGTTTGACGAACTCTCCGTCGGAACACGGCATCTTCAACTCGTCCCTGATATTTACCAGAATGTAATATCCCGCATAGGAACGGACAAAACGGGTGAATCCGTTCTGCTGGAGCGTCTCGATCATCAGCTTCCTTCTGTTCTGAAGGATCGATATCAGTTTTTCCCGCGTCTCGTTCCCCAGTCCGTTCACCATGCGCAGGACAAACCGTTGGGAGAAGGTGTTCGCACAGGTGGAGGAGATATAGCGCACCGAGTTGATGGCCTCGCCGATCTCCGGAAGCGCAAAGAGCCAGCCGATGCGCAGACCGCTCATTGAAAATAATTTCGTCATGCTTGAAAAACAGATCACATGGTCCGCGTATCCTGCAAAGGAGGCGGATTCATAGCCGGGATAATGGATCTCATAGAATGTTTCATCCACCAGGATGTAAATGCCCTTTCCGGCGCAATAGTCCGAAAGGCGGGCAAATTCATCGGGTGCAAACAGCTGCCCCGTTGCGATCAGCGGGTTGTTCACGAGGATGGCCTTTGTCTCGGGGGAGATCATGTCGATCAGGGTCTGCGCCATGACCGGGTTCGGAGAGTCCATGGAAATGGGATATTCGCGGACCACGCCCGAAAAGAACATGCTGGCCGCCTTATGCGCCCGCAAGGTCAGCGCCGGGACAAGCAGTTCGTCGCCGGGATCCAGCAGGACCGCCAGGGCACAGAACAAGGCTTCTGAAGTTCCCGTGGTGATGGTCACCCCGTCCTCGCCCCAGGGAAGGTTGTGGCGTTCCGCCAGAGCTTCGCGCAGTTTTAGCAGTCCGGGAGTGGCGGTGTAATTCAGGTTTTCGGAGCGAATGATCTCCTGAGCGGCATTGAGCAGCACACCCGGCACCGGAAACGGCGGCACGGAAGAAGTAAGGTCGATATAGCCTTTCGGAACGGTATCGGTCAGAACGCGTTCGCTGGATTTGACAATGTCCTGAAGGTATTGTATGCGTGTGCTAAATTTCATCGCGTAGGGATAATAATGGTATTTGGATTTATAGGCAAGTTAATTATTCTCTTCCCGTTCGGGGCTCCCGTGCGGATATTTTTCATCGAGGATCCCCGCAATTTTGATCGTCAGGCGCGAGCAGGGAACGGATCCGAGCTCATCAAGGCCGATCCGGCGTGCTTCCGCCCAGGCATTACTCTCCCAGGGGACCTCAAGTTCCGCCGAGAACAGGTCGATCCGCTGGTGAAAATGCGAGTAGGTGTGCCGTACGCTGCGCCCGAGGGGACGAACGTTCACGAGACGGTGTTCCCGTATAAATTCGGCAAAGGCAAGCGGATCGGGGCGATCGCTTTTCAGGGTATATCCCGGGAATTCCCACAGCCCCCCCAGAAAGCCCTCGGCGTGCCGGCGTACCATCAGCATGCGGTTTTTATGTAAAACGACAAATGCCGCGCCGCAGCGGACGGGGATCTTTTTCTTTTCCGCCTTCACGGGATACCGCTGCGTCTTGCCGGCTTTATAAGCGCAGCAATCCCCGTTCAGGGGACAGCGCGAACAATCCGGGCGCGGCGTGCATTGCAGGGAGCCCAACTCCATCCAGGCCTGATTGACCCAGCCGGGATGATGGCCGTGGAATCCCCGATTCATGATCTCAAACAGCATTTTATGATATTTTTGCGTTGCGATATCCTCGTCCAGACAAAACAGCCGCGCCATGACCCGTTTGACGTTCCCGTCCACCACCGCGGCAGGATATCCGAACGCGATGCTGGAAACCGCGGCGGCCGTATAGGGACCGACGCCCGGCACCTTCAGCCATTCCTCATAATTATCGGGGAAAGGGGATTTCCTGTCCTTTGCATGTTCCGCGATATATTTCGCCCCTTTGTGAAAATTCCGTGCCCGGGTGTAGTACCCCAGTCCCTCCCAGATCTTCAGCACGTCTTCAAGATCGGCGGCCGCCAGGGAGAAAACATCCGGGAAACGTGCGATCCATTTGGGGTAATAATTTTCCACCGTCGCCACCTGGGTTTGCTGGAGCATCATTTCGCTGACCCAGATATGGTAGGGGTCGTCCGAACCCCGCCAGGGCATGGTGCGGCGGTGATGCCCGAACCAGGCCATCAGGGCATCGGCCATGTTCTTTGAAATGTGCTTCTGCATGATTATTGCCGGACAGGTAAATTGATCGGAATGGAGATCGAGAGGGGCGGAATGATCAGACCCTGATCTGTTTTGGCCTTTTCTTCGCCTTTGTAGAGCATGTAGGGCACCGCAATGCCGATGGCCGCCCCCATGATCACATCGCTGAGCCAGTGCTGATTGTCGTCCAGCCGCTGAAAGGCGGTGATCATCGCAAACGCGTAGGCCGGCGCGCCGGCCTTCCATCCGTACCACATCTGGTACATGGTGGCGGTTGCGAAGGCCACGCTTGCATGCCCCGAGGGGAAGGATTTTCTGTTCTGTCCATCGGGGCGCAAACGCCCGACCCCGTATTTGAGGGCATAGGTCAGCGCAACGGTCCCGAAATTACCCGCTGCCCAGTAACGAAAGGCTTCGCCGTAATCGCCGGTCTGGCGGCCTTTGCCCAGTGCGCCCAGGGCGGAGACACCGAAAGCCCAGTAATGGTCGACATAGGAGTCCGTTACGGCACTCAGCCAATGCGGCAGATAGGTTTTTTTTATCATGAATTCCTGAACCGGCTTGTCGGCGAAGACCGCGAGTCCCGATAAGGCGGCTCCGGTACCCAGCACAACATAGCCCTCCCAGGTTCCGGCCGCTTCAGGCAAGGCATAACGGATATAATCTTTCCCGCTGAACTGCCCGGCCGAAACCGCGGTCAGACATGCCAGAAGGATGATGAACAGCTTTTTCATACGTCGAAAATAGTGAAAAGAACGCCAAAGATAAAATGAAAAAGAGAAATTTGTCGCCGGGACATCTCAGGGCATGTCCCCCTCTATTGGCCCGCATATCCGGAACCGCCTTCCCCCTAAATGCCCGAGGTTTATGAGTATAACCTTATCATCTGCCGGGTTTTCCCGGAAAGCCCGGGATAAAACCACAAAGATAATCGTTGATCATTTGTTCTTTGAAAAGTGCAAGATCACAGAGAATAGTGTTTCAGCACCTCAAACAGTCCGTCCTCATTCCCGATCGCTTCCGCCTTCCATCCGGCCTGCCGGGCGGCCAGAACATTTTCTTCCCGGTCATCCACAAAGAGCGTTTCGGCGGGGTCGACAGTGAACATTTGTTCAAATCTGGCATAAGCGCGCGGGTCGGGTTTAATAAAGCCTTCCACATAAGAAACATAAAAAAACCGGATAACCCGGTTAAGGTCCGTTTGCTTGCATATCGCGTCAAAATCCAGGGAGTTGGTATTGGAAAAAAGGAAAACGGGATGCCGTTTTTTAAGCCAGTGGATCATCGCCCAGGTGCGGGTCCGCATGGAGAATGCCTTGTGAATATTATCCCGGTAGCGCTTTTCATCGCCCGGTGCGAGGGGAATGCATGCATTGAGTTCTTTGAAAAACTCGTCCTCACTTCGTTTTCCGGTCTCGAACTCCCTGAAGAAGGGTGATCCGAAAAAACGCTTAAAGGCCTCATAGTCCCAGCCCATGGCATCGGTAAAGCGCCGGTAATCCACATCCATGATGATGTTGCCCAGATCAAAAACGATATTTTTAACTGCCGGTGCGGGTCGTGTCATAGTGCAGCTTCCCGGTCTTAGAGTTCGAGCAGATCGCGGGGCGAGGCGGTGATGATCTCGCATCCGGTTTCGGTGACAATGACATCATCCTCGATGCGGACGCCGCCCCATCCGGGGAGGTAGATCCCCGGTTCCACCGTGACCACCTGGTTCGGTTTCAGGACCTTGTCGTACTTCGGCGACAGGCGCGGCTCCGCGTGGATCTCGAGTCCGAGCCCGTGCCCCAGTCCGTGTCCGAAATAGTCGCCGTAGCCTTTTGCGGCGATCAGATCGCGGGACATGGCATCCACGGCTTTCCCCGTCAGTCCCGCCCGGATGCCTTTCAGCGCGGTCATCTGCGCATCCTGTACGATCGTATAGATCTCGCGCTGTTTCGCATCCGCCTTGCCGAGACAGACGGTGCGCGTCACGTCCCCGTGATATCCCCGGCTCATCGCTCCGAAGTCGATCGTGACAAAGTCTCCCTTTTGCAGGACCCTTTCCGTGGGTTTGTGGTGGGGACGGGCGCTATTGGGACCCGAGGCAACAATGGTGTCGAAACTGTCCCGTTCGCTTCCCAGCGACTTCATGATAAACGATAATTTCGCGTCCAGCTGACGTTCCGTGATGCCCGGACGGATATCATCCAGCAGGCGGGCAAAGGCCGCGTCGCTGATGCGCGCCGCTTCCCGGAGGGCGTCCAGTTCTTCCGCCTCTTTTACCGAAGCAAGCTCTTCCATCAGCATGGCGGTGTTCTTAAAGACTGTCTTGGGGAACATCGCGATCATCTTTTCCGCCTCTTCGTAGGAAAGGCGGTTGCCCTCGAAACCGACCGTTGTTCCGGGAAGGATGCATCCGCTTTTTTCGAGCGCGGCGAAGAGGTCCCCTTCCTCGGGGACGATGATATTCATATTGTTCACTTCGGCGGCGCTTTGCGTTTTGTACCTGAAATCCGTAAAAAACCAGGCGTCCTCGCGGCCGACATAGCACAAGCCGTTCGATCCGGAATATCCGGAAATATAGCGCAGGTTGGATCCGGTTCGCAGCAGAATGCCGTCGATCCGGCTGTCGTTGAAGGTTTCCCTCAGCCGTTTCAGTTTCATCGTGTTCATGTTCTTATTCCTTCTTTGCTTCCTTCATCAAAATGTTCACCCGGTCGATCTCTTCTTTAATGCGCTGGGATGCGGGGTCGCGCTGCTGCAGTTTGAGGAGGATCCCCATGGCCTGTTCGTAAAGCCCCTGCCGGATATACAGGGTCGCCATGGTCATGGTCTCGATTCCGTAATGGGTCTGCGTACTGATCCTGTTGGTATTCTGCGCCGTAACGGGCGTTTGTTTTTTCGGGGGCGTGTAACCGGATTCGGGGATGATCGATATCTCTTTTTTCGGCGCGGACGGGGGGATTTCCTCCGCCGGGGCGGGCTTGTCCATTTCATTGATCAGGTGCTGGATGTATGCGTTATCGTCGGACCCCGGGAGGGTCTCGGCCTTCAGTTCGTCCTGTCCGATATTGGGTACCGTCAGATCCACGACCGGGATCACATCGGCGAATTTCTGAAGGTACTGGTACATTTCCCGGGTCCCTTCTTTATGCGCGATGATCAGGCTGTAGATATACTTCAGCTCGCCGACGGAATAATTGTCCTTGTTGAGTTTCAGGAGCATTTCCGCCGCGGAAATGAAATCCGGGTCGTAACGCAGGACGTGGGTAAAGCTGTCGATCGCATTGAAAATATCCTGTTTCTGGTAATGGCACAGTCCCAGGATGAACCAGACCAGGGCGTTTTCCGGATGGTTATTCAGCAGTCTAACGGCTTTTTTCAGCGCCGTTTCGTCCTCGTTCCTGTCCAGGTGTTCCAGGATCTCCTGGCCGCGTTCATAAAACGTCAGTCGTTCCATTTGTTCTACTCCATGTGTCCCTGTTCGCGCAGGCTGACATAACCCGAATGCCCGATAATGATATGATCCAGCAAGGGTATGTCCAGGATCTCTCCCGCCTGGCGGATCGTGCGGGTGATCTCGATATCCTGCCTGCTAGGTTTCAGTTCGCCGCTCGGGTGGTTGTGCATCAGGATGATGGCGGAGGCCAGGTAGTCGATCGCGGGTTTAAACACTTCCCGCGGATGCACGATCGAAGCGCTGATGCTCCCGACGGATATGGTGATATCGCGGGTTGCACGGTGCGCGCGGTTCAGCAGGATCACCTTGCAGACTTCCTTGTTCATCAGCCGCATCCGCTCCCCATAGGCGTTCGCCACGCTTTCCGGACCCGTGATCACCGGCATGTCGCTCATCTGAAGCGCCTCGTGAAATCGTGCGCCCAGCTGAAAGGCGGCCGCCAGGGTCGCGGCCTTTGCCGGCCCTACGCCGTGATGTTTTGAAAGAGCTCCCGTTGTCATCATCCCCAGCTGCAGAAGTCCGTCATTCTCTGACAGCAGCTGTTTCGCGATATCGAGCGCGGTCTGCTTTGCCGTTCCGGATTGCAACAGGATCGCCAGCAGTTCCGCATGGCTCAGGGTCTCGATCCCCTGCCGTAAACATTTTTCACGCGGCCGGTCATCTTCCGGCCACTGCTTCATGGTCGTTTTCGTCGCCCCCATATGTCCCCCTTAACATTATCTTACATGTTCCGCGGACTTTTTTGGAACCATTTCTGAATATAGTCAATGATCGCGGATGTCGGCGTTCCGGGACCGAAGATCTCGGCAACGCCCATGGCCCTCAGTTCCTGCATGTCCTCTTCCGGAATGACGCCGCCGCCGATCAGGAGGACGTCTTCCATGCCGTTCTCCTTCATCAGGTCCATCACCTTCGGGAAAATGGTCATGTGCGCACCGGAAAGGATCGACAGGGATATGACGTCCGCATCTTCATGAACGGCCGCCGAAACGACCATCTCGGGTGTTTGCCGCAAGCCCAGGTAGATCACTTCCATGCCGGCGTCGCGCAAAGCGTTCGCGATCACTTTTGCCCCCCGGTCGTGTCCGTCAAGCCCGGGTTTAGCCAATACGATTCGTATCTTTTTTTCCATATTATCCTCTGTTTGCATCAAATGTCCTTGCTGTCAAGTACGAATGTCACGGGACCTTCGTTGATCAGCGCTACGTCCATCATCGCCCCGAATTCCCCCTGTTCGACCGGGATCGCCTGCGCCCGGAGCTGTTCGCAGAAGAGGGTGTAGAGACGTTCTCCTTCATCCGGCGCCGCCGCGCCCGTAAAGCTCGGCCGGCGGCCTTTCCGCCAGTCCCCGCAGAGGGTGAACTGCGAAACGACCAGGGCCGATCCTCCGGCGTCTTTCAGGGAAATGTTCATTTTGCCTTCGGTGTCGGGAAATATCCTCAGGCCGACGATCTTGCCGGCCAGAAAGGCGGCGTCCGTATCGCCGTCACCCGCAGCGACGCCCAGCAGGACCGCCAGACCGTTCCCGATCCGGCCGATGATCCGGCCGCCCACGCTGACTTCCGCTTTTTTTACTCGTTGTATGACGGCGATCATGGTCCTGTCTTTATTTTAAGCAATAATTTAGGGTAAAAATATCCGAACTTCAATCTTTACAATAAAATAAATCCGGCGCGGGGGTATCCTTACCCGGCATTGTGTTTACGCTGATAGAACACGCCGCGCTGCATTTCCAGGGGCTCGATCTTTCCCTCCGCTTCGAGCGTATCGAGGTATTTGTTCACTTCGTTGATGTGCAGTCCGAGTATGCCGGACAGATCCCCGACCGTGCAGGGCCGCCGGGTGACGGTCTCAAGAATGGCATTTTCAACGTCTTTTCTGAACGAAGGTTTTTCCTTGCGTTCCGATACCGGCGCAATGATCTCCACCTGCGGAAGACCCCAGTCTTCCTTGATCTTTTCTAAGGCTTCCGCGCCAGCGGGACGCAATCCGCCGACCGTTCCGGGGCGGTCCAGGGTGTTGAGCTGGATAAGGTCCGCGCCCGTGCGTTCAAGGGCGGCTTTCAGCGCGGCCAGGTTCTTTGCGTCATCGTTGTAGCCCGGAAGAATGAACACTTCCAGCCAGATCTTTCCCGTGTATTCTTTTCGGAGATCCTCAAGTCCCCGGATATGGCGTTCAACCCCCAGATCGTGATGCGGCCGGTTCAGCTTCAGAAAGGCGCTCTGCGTGGCGGCGTCCAGAGAAGGCATGATCAGATCGGCGGGCAGGACTTCCTTCCGCACCGCGGGATCCGGGAAGAGCGTGCCGTTCGTCAGTACGGCAACCGGTATCCCGGGGAAACGTTCCTTGATGAAGAGGATCAGTTCTCCGATGCGGCTGTTCAGGGTGGGCTCGCCGGAGCCTGAAAACGTGATATAGTCCGGTGCCGGGTTATTCTGGAAATAGGCTGTCAGTTCGCCGGTCACCGCCGCGAAGGGGACGTATTCATCCCGGCGGACCGTCAGGCGGTTGGTCGCCCCGCACTCGCAGTAGACGCAATTCAGGGAACAGACCTTGAAGGGAACCAGATCTACTCCCAGAGAAACGCCCAGCCGCCGCGAAGGAACGGGCCCGAAAAGATATTGAAATGTCATGATACTCTCTAATTATAGGCCTTTTGCACTTCGGGCGGATCCTGCAGGTCTTTCAGGATCTCCTTCCATTTCCCGCCTTCCCATGTTCCGAGTTCGGTGTGAACACGCCGATACTTTTCGGGAATGGGATGGGTCCCGATGATCACGGGGATCTTGTAGCGCGTTTCAATAAAGCGTTTGAAGTGATCGATACGCGGGCAGGGCGGGTAGCCCACGACAAGTCCGGTTGCCAGATGGATGACCTCCGCGCCGTTCCGGATCATTTCTTCGGGCGCGTATTCAACGTTTCCGCCCGGACAGCCGCCGCAGCTCGTATATCCGACGATCTCGACATCGCTTTCCCGGGGATAGCATGAAAACGCACCTTCCCGTTCGCGCAGCGCCCGGAAACATTTTCCTCCGGCACAGCTCTGGTAGCGATGGCAGATAATGATACCGATACGGACCTTATCTTTTTTCATGGGTTATTCCTTTATTGTTTTTTAAGCGCATATTTCAGAACGATATCATCTTCCTCCACGCCGATGTCACGGGCAATGACCGGACATTTTGCCTTCAGCAGGAAAAATACCGGCCGGTCCGTTTCCGAAAGCCCTTCGTAGTTGCCCTGTCCCTTGCTGATGATCATATCCGCTTTATTGAAGCGTTCTAAAAAATCTTCATTACAGTATTTCAGGATCGTGGCCGGCGCCGGAGATCCGGAGGAGATGATTTCCGCAACACCGCCCAGTCCCGACGCAAGGGCGTCTTCCCGGGTGACATCGTTGATAATGGCCCTGCCGCGGACCGCATAGACGACGGGTTTGCCCAAGACCTCTATCAGGATCCTGTCAAACACCGATTCACCCGCATTGTCCCCCAGGTACAGGATATGTTCCGCCGCGGCCAGAACGCGCTTAAAGTCCGCGATATCGCAGAGGGCGAATTCCTGTTCAAGGACGGACTGCAGGTCGTCCTCGATATGAAAGTTCTTTTCCATGCCAAGATCGATCACATTCCCCGCGATCGCCATGCGGATCGCCGTCAGCAGGGGATCTGCGGAGCTGTCCCGCGCTCTGACCATTTTCGGGTAGAGGCGCAGCGCTTCGGCAATATGTTCCTTTTTCTCTTTTTCATAGAGGTCTTCCACCCCCGTGATCTTCCGGATCTCGTCATAGATGATCAGTCCCATCTCCGGCGGGCTGTGCTCAAGGGAAATACTTTCGATCCGTCTGCCTATCCGGTCAAGCAGGGCTTTGATCTCAGCTTCATTGCGGCTTGCCGTGCGGCCGGCGCGCAGGGCCTGTTTTACAAAACACGGAATGCAATCGAGAAAGGTTTTCATAGCGCCGCGTCGGGTTTATAGGGTATCGTGACGCACCTTCCGGCGCCGCCCGGGATATATTTTTCGGGAAAATGTTCCGCAATGCCCTTGATGAAGCGGGTGCAATGGGTCGGACAGACAAGGTCCACATCTTCAAGCAGGTCATACTGATGGAACTCATGGAGGCCGCCCAGGATCATGTGTATCTTTCCGTTCCGGCTTGCGGCTTCCTTGATCCGTTCCAGGCCGGGATGGGAACAGCCGACGATCACGACGCTGCCTTCCGGGGAGGCGATGATGAGCGCCTGTTCATTTCCGGGCAATTCGCCCGTGGAGAACAAGGTCTCCGATATCCGCAGCGGCGCGCTGACATGCACAATGTTCCGGGCGCGTTTTACACCCCGAAGGGATTCGGGGACATAGACGTCAACGTCGGGGTTATCGTGCAGGAAACTCGCAAGTCCGCCGATATGGTCAAAATGATTGTGCGAGATAAAGACCATGTCGATCACGGAGGGCTCCACCTGCATGCGCCGCATATTCCCCATCAGGATGTGCCCGTCGGAGCCGGTGTCAAAAAGAATGTGCCGCCCGCCGGCTTCGATATAGGCGGAAAAACCCCAGTCGGAGGTCAGGTCTTTGCGGCAGGACGTATTGTCGTACAGGATCTTTATTTTGATCATCGTTTTGCTCCGGTTATTGCAGTTCGAAATCGCGGTATCCACATCGGGACGGCGTTCATATAGTCACGATATTCCTCTCCGAAATAGTTCAGAAGAAGTTTCTCTTCGTATCGGCAGATCGCATACAGGAAGACGATCCCGGGGGCCAGAACGATCATGGCGGCCAGGGAAAGGTTCAGAAAGATGAGGCAACTGTACATAAGGATCTCGGACACATACATGGGATGCCGGATCACCCGGTACACGCCGCTGCGGACGATCTCCGGCTTTTCCCGCTTTTCCCCGAAAATGCGGCGCATGCTGCCGAAAAGCAGGATAAGGGAGAATGCCATGGCGATCATGGCCAGAGGTATGCGGACATACAGGGGCACCAGATCGTTGAGCAGGGTCGTCTTGCGCAGCCAGAAACTGTCCGCCATCCAGACGCCCATAAAAAGGACGAAAAGGATCAACTGCCCCGTATCTCCCGCC
>CALMFL010000207.1 GCA_937862595.1 uncultured Fidelibacterota bacterium | reverse complement strand
CAGCACAAAGCGGTCCGGGACGTTCATGGCATAGTTTTTCAGATCCTTGCGAAGCGCCGTCTCAACGCCCGCTTTGATCCGGTCGCAGGCCAGGGCGGGATGGATCGCAACCGTCGCATTCCCGACGCCGCGGTTCGTAGCAACGGTCTCGACAAGCGGATCATCGTTCGTGACCCGGGCGCATAGGCCCGCGTCTCCGGAGCAGAACACGGCGGGAACCCCGTGAGAACGGGCGACCAGGGAGTGCAGCATGTATTCCGAGCACAATTCCCCGTTCAGGATCATTTCGGCGACCAGATTGGAGGACATCGTGTGAGCCAGCGGATTGTCATTCGATCCGGAAGGGGAGTGGTATCCGATAAAGCCTGCGGCATCAAAACCTTCCTCGATCCCCCAAACCATGGAATAGGGATGCCGGCTCCAGGACCGGATAAGCGTAACTTGCTTTGGCAGCAGCGATGCAATAAGGTTTCGCCCGGTGTCGTGGGCGTCCTTAACCGCAATCTCCGTCGCCCCGGCAGCAAGTGCGCCCTCGCAGGCGGCGGCGACCTCCCGATTCATCTGTTCCCGGAATTCCGCATAATCGGAACTGTTCTTATCCGTTTCGGTCCAGCTGTTGATGCCGGTCACGCCTTCGATATCCGCGCTGATGAAGAACCGCATTACTTCGTGTCCTTTGCCTCTGAAGGTTCTTCCACGTCCTTCAGCTCAAGTTCGTCATCAAAATCAAGGTCCGGATTTTTCAGCAGGAACCTGTCCAGAAAATATTTTGTGACAACGCCGAGACCGGTCAAGACAAGGCCTGCGATCAGCAGTTTTTTACTTGTTTTCATAAACTCCTCCGAATGTTTGCAAAATATACGGCTTTCTTTACGAATAATCAAATGCTAATCTCGGAATAAGCAGGTGACTTCATGACGTTTCTCCACTGTGTGCGGGCGCGGGCAATGCTCTGGCCGTCGCGCATGTTGATGATATGATGCAAGCCGCGAAGCTGTTCCCCGGAATCGGCGAATTGACTTCGGGATGCGATCATATCGCCGTAGAATGCCTGCCCCTTGAAGGTGATCTCCAGTTCGCTCAGGGCATGCGTCTTGACGAGCTCCTGCGGGACCGCCTCCAGTGCCCACTCGACCGTGATGCGGTTGTTGACATGCCGATTGATATCCAGGTCGTGCAGGCGCACGTGGAACTGCCGTTCGTGTTCCGTGCTCTCGGGCAGGGGAAGGGTGGGGAAGGGGTCCTCGACCGCCCGTTCGTTCAGGACAGTGTCGAGGGGCAGAACCTTATCGACCTGCGCGATCTTTTTCTCTTTCAGGTCGTACAGGACCCAGCTGCTCGTGATGCGGGCCAGGGAATTCCCCTGCGCGTCCGTCAGCTGAAAATCGCGGATCGAGAAAAAGCCCTCATGCCTTGCGATCCAGGAGGCCATCAGCACGGGGTCCATGTAAGCGGGATAGCGGTCGATCACCATATGATAGCGCGACAGCATCCAGGTGTAACCCCGGGTAAGCAGTTCGGGTATGGTGATGTGCAGGGCGACGGTGTGGGATGCCGCGATCTCCTGCATGTAATTGATCAGGGCGGAGATCAGGATCTTTCCGTCGGGTCCGCACTCGTAAACGCGTACGGTAAAAGGCAAGGCGTGCTTCATGCTTAGCTCCCGTTATGTGGAAAGTATAGTCAAAATTATCGCAAAAAAACATCCTTAATTGATCGATATGACAAAAGCCGTCGCAAAGACGGCCTTTGTTCAGAGTTATGATCACAATGCTTATTTCATGAATAACATTTTCCGGCTGATGAAAATATCACCCGATCGTAAGCAGCAAAAATACACGCCGCTTGAGACAATATGTCCGTTATCGTTTGTCCCGTTCCAGATCAGTTTGTGCCAGCCCGGGGACCGGCTGTCGATCTGCCAGGTACGGACGTTTCTTCCCATGAGATCGTAAATGGCGATCGTGACGTCCGCGGATTCGGGCAAGCCGTAGCGCAGGGTCGTCGCCGGGTTGAAGGGATTGGGATAATTTTGCGACAGCATAAAGTCTTTCGGGATCCCGGCAAGGGATGTTTCAAGCGTCATAAAGGAAAGCGTATCTCCGTAAACGGTCCCGAGACTGTTCGTGGCGTAAGCGCGGATGATATAACGGGTGTTCTGCATCAATCCTTCGATAGGGGATTCGAACATTCCCATGGAATCGATCGCGCCCAATTCGACCTTGTTATCCTCGATCGTGGGGTCGCCTTCGGTATTCCAGCAGAAGCCGTGCTGGACCGGTGCCGGATTTCCCAATACGCTCAGCTGAGCCTGAACGGACGCGGTCGTGGAGTCAAAGGATAAAAGCGTGATCCCCGAGACCGCGGGTTTGCCGAGCGTTCTCACATTGAGTATGTTTCCCCATGCCGTATCCGCAGTGTTGATAGCGTAAGCCCTGAAATAATAAAGGGTGCCGGCAGTCAGGGAATCGATGGAACAAACCCGCGATGCGGCGGTATCGATCGTTCCCATCGATCTGCGGAAATCCTGCAGACCGGGATCGCCGGATACATTCCAGCAGACTCCATGATCCAGCACGGCGGGGAAACCCGGATCGGAAACCGTAAAGTGGATCGAAACCCCGGACTCCGTGACGGTCCCGATGCTGTCCGTACTGACGACCGAAGACCGCAGCGACGCTTCCCATAAAAGAAAAGGGTAGCCCTCATTAAAAGAAGCCGACCTGCCCCAGATCTCCGAAAAATCCCAGCCGGCATCGTGAAAAGTTTGCGCCGTCTTCATCTCCGCAGAGCTTTTGCCCGCGCCGCCTGAAGATACGGTATATCCCGTTGTTTGAGTATCCCAGAAAGAATTCTCGACGGAGGTGCTGCCGCCGTATCCAAGCAGACCCCCGGCATTGGTGATATAATGTGCCGTGATCCTGCCCGTACTGTAACAATTGCTGAGGGCAGCATTCAAAGTATATGCCAGAAGTCCTCCGACAAATCCGCCGCCTTGATTTGGCTGTTGAGATACGGAAACCTTGCTGTAACAGTCGCTGATCGTTGTGCTCGAGACAGCATCGGATATCAATCCTCCCAGATTGGTGGCTCCGAGGATCTCGCCGGTGCTATAAGAGCTGCTGATGCTTGAGGACGATGCATATCCGGCGAGACCGCCAATTTCATATTCTCCAGTAAACCGGACATTTTTCACTCCCAGATCACGGATAATGGCTGATTGCAAAGCTCCGAACAGGCCGAGATAACTGCTGTTGGGACGGTTGAGATACAGATTTTCAATGAGCTGCCCTTCCCCTCGGTAGGAACCGCTGAATTTTGTAGCCCAGTTCCCGATGGGGTTCCATCCTTCCGCATCCCCGCCGTTCCCGTCATCCCAGCTTGCGGTTTCGGAGGCATCGATATCGGCCGTCTGGATGTAATGCAGGCTCCATCGTCCGGGATCGGAAGCGATCCAGTACAGGTTTTCCAGGGAGGATACCGTATAGGGATCCTCAGCGGTACCGCTTCCAGATGCGGGCAAGACGGGATCGCAGGGCAGGGTCATGAAATCGATGCCCCGGCTGTAGCTGGTGTCAAGCGCGTTGATCGCGTAAGCCCGGACATGATAGCGCGTACTTTTTAATAAACCGCTCATGACTGAATAATAGGTCCCCGCGGAATCGAGAGCTCCTTCTGCCGAATGGCTGTTAAAAAGATCCGGATTGGCGCTCGTGTCCCAGCAAACCCCGTACTGGTAAACTGCCGGGTCCCCGGCGTAGCTGATATCGAGCTCAATCCCGGCGCTGAAAGCGGCGATGTCCATGACCCGAAGATTGGAGATCCTGGGAACGGGATATTGCCAGAACAGATGGGGATATCCGTCGTTGAGCTCTGTCTTTATTCCCCAGATATTCGTGAAGTCCCATCCGGCATCGGTAAATGTTGTCATGCTTTTCATTTCCGCCGTGCTTTTGCCCGTCCCGCCTGCGGACGTACTTTGGCCGGAGCTCTCAATATCCCAGAAATTCTGTGCAGCGGCATTGGTAAAGGCTTTTCCCGCAAGTCCACCGGTATAAGTATCACCGGTCACGGTTCCGGTGCTGAAACAATCGTCAATGACGGTAGTATTGCCGAGATATCCTATGAGCCCGCCTGCCTGGCTTGTGCCGCTTACATTCATTCGGCTGTAACTGTTCAGGATCGAACTGTTCGAATAAATGTATCCCGCGATCCCGCCGCAGGAACCGGTGCCGGTCAATTTGCCTTCCGTTCCGCAATACTGCAGGGTTGATTGCGTAACATACCCTGCCAGTCCGCCGGAATAATTGTAAGAGCTAAAAAGACTTCCGCTGCAAAAACAATGACTGACGGTTGACAATGTAATAAAGCCCGCCAACCCTCCGATTTCACCATCCCCGCTATAATCAAAGTTCGTTACCTTCAGATTTATCAGGGTGGCTCCGCTAACGGCGCCGAAAACACCGATATAATCACTTGTGCGTTCAATATAAAGGTTATTGATCGTATATCCTTTGCCGTCATAATTTCCGGTAAATTCGTCATAACGTTCCCCGATCGGCAGAAAGCCCCGGGGTATGGC